>NZ_JBLHYX010000012.1:0-115439 GCF_047631075.1 Limimaricola cinnabarinus | reverse complement strand
TGGATCAGCATGATCGTGCTCCGCCCTGGACATCTCTCAGAACCGATCTTGCCATGAACAGGGCAGATCGCCGAGAGCTTATGTGATCATCCGGGATGGGACACTCAAGCTTCACTGTTCAGGCATCGGAACCGGGCCGTCAGCCAAAGTCCAGTTTCTCCGCTTCCGAAGTTCATGGCGGGTCAGGGTTCTGATTTTTCCGTTTGCCACAACGCTGATAGGCTCAGGTGCGTGACGCGGGAATAGACGCCCTTCCGACCACTGGGTTCCACGGTGAACAATTTTGACTCGAACAGCGACAACGTGCTCGCATTGATCATCTAATTCTGGAATAAAAATGTAGTGGTGCCCCATAATTTTGCCGACGCGTTGCGCAGCCGAAAGCCATGTCCGCTTCGTGTCCCGCCAGGGCTCGTTCGTCGGTCCTACTCGGGGAAGGTAAAAGATCGGATTCCTCTGCCGATGAACCATCTCGGCTCGGGTGTAGAAATACACCTGCCAAGGCGAACGCAGCTTGGCAATGATTCCACAGTCGAGAATTGCGAATTTACCGTTCTTGTATCTGGCGGTGCCGGCGGCGAGGCCGTGACCAAAGCGAAAGCGCAGTTTGCGGCCGTCGAGTTCGAGAGTTCGAAACAGATCGGTGCCTGTGACGTCCTGCATGCCCTGATGGATCATGCCAATGTCGTTGGCTGCTGGTGATCCAGTCGTCTCGCAAAGCTGGGCGCAGAGTGCTGTGCAGATACGCTCCTTTCCATCTCCCTCCTTGAGGTTCATGTAATGGGGTTTCCAACCTGGATGGTTGTCGAGGTAATGGTAAGTGGCGTGAACGAGGCGCAACCCGCTCAACGACAGTTTCATTTCCTCGAGAAGATTCACTACCTTCTCTTCGCACCTGTAATGGTGTGGACTGGACATGCGTGTCTCCTTCTGCTGATCCGAGAAGGAACTACGCCCCAAGGCGATCCGCGCAAAACGCAGGATTGACCAAACTTTCAGCACGGGTATCCGCGAGATCTGTCGAACCTGCCAAGGATCTTGCATGTCAAGCCGTAAGGGTCGCGATTGAATCCCAGAAAGCACGCATCCAAATCCCAGAATTCTCGTCGATTTGGCCAATCTTCGCGAAAGCATTCCGTCAAATTTGCTGGTGTATACCAGTAAGTGCTTGAGGTTGCTTAATAATTGACTGCGGGAACCATGTGGAACCTAAGTATTTGCCTGGAACCCAGAGGGAACCTCGGCTTTGCCCAAAGCAAGAGGATCACGAGTCCAGGTGCGGCACGGCGTGGCATCTCCGTCTACGATGGTGCAAAACTCTGCGAAAACAGGGGCAGGGGAATCGCAGCCATGAACGCCGTTGAGATCGAGGAAGCAGTCTCCTCGCTGGCCGATGCGCCCTTCGATGCCGGGGATTTCCCGTTCAGCTTCCTCGCAGCATTCGGCAACAAAGAGGCAACGCTCAAGCGTCTGCGGAGCGGCAACACCAACAAATCCGACGTCGGCGGCGTGCTTCAGCGCAACAACATCCACATCGCCATCGCCGATCCCGGTCAGACGGTCGAAACCCTTGCACGCCTCAAGGCGAGCCCTCTAACCGAGCGGCAGAAGGCTAAGTTCGTTCTGGCGACCGACGGCGCCCAAGTCGAGGCCGAGGAGATCGGCACCGGCGAAGTCCTGTCTTGCCGTTTCGATCAGATTGGCAACAACTTCGGCTTCTTCCTGCCCCTTGCCGGCATCTCCACCGTCGCCGAGATCAAGAACAACCCCGTCGACATCAAAGCGACTTCACGCCTGAACAAACTCTACGTCCAGCTCCTGAAGGACAACGCAGACTGGGGCGACGTCGACAAGCGGGGCGATCTGAACCGCTTCATGGCGCGGATGATTTTCTGCTTCTTTGCTGAAGACACCGGTATCTTTCCAGGCGACGATCTGTTCACCAGCACCGTGCAGACCATGACTGAGGCGGACGGCTCGAATACTCGAGACGTGCTGCTGAGGCTATTCGACGCCATGAACACCAAGGCGCTCGACGGGGCTGCCCGGTCCGACTTTCCCTTTTGGGCCGACAAGTTTCCCTATGTGAACGGCGGCCTCTTCGCCGACGACATCGGCTGCCCAAACTTCTCGCGCACCTCCCGTGCCTACCTCCTGCGCGCTGGCGATCTCGACTGGCGAACCATCAACCCCGACATTTTCGGCTCTATGATTCAGGCGGTTGCTGACGAAGACGAGCGCGGCGAGCTGGGGATGCACTACACCTCGGTGCCGAACATCCAGAAGGTGCTGGATCCGCTGTTCCTCGACAATCTCCGCGAGCAGCTCGAGGCGGCGGGGACCAACATGCGCAAGCTCTTCAACTTGCGCCAGCGCCTGTCGCGCATCCGGGTGTTCGACCCGGCATGCGGATCGGGGAATTTTCTTGTCATCGCCTACATTCGCATGCGCGAGATCGAGGACCAGATCATGCGCTTGAGGGGCGAGACGCTGACCCGCTCGGCCATTTCCCTTACTCAGTTCTTCGGGATCGAGATCAAGAGCTTCGCGGCCGAGATTGCCCGCCTGTCGCTCCTTATCGCCGAATTCCAGTGCGACGTGCGCTTCATTGGCCAGACTGAGGCCCGGGCACTGGTCCTGCCGCTTCATGCCACCGGGAATATTGTCACGGGCAACGCGCTGCGGATCAACTGGGAGGAGGTCTGCCCGCCGGCGACGGTCTCTACAGAGGAGCAGGATCTGGGCGGTCCGACCGGCCGATTGAATCTGGAGGGCGGCGGCGAAGAGCGGGAGACGTATGTCTGCGGGAACCCTCCTTACAAAGGAGGAACAGAACAGGAGGCGCCTCAGAAAGAGGACATGCGCCTTCTCTTCTCAGCACACTTCAAGGCATGGAAGTCGCTGGACTATATACTGGGCTTCTTTCTGAAAGCTCGGCTCATGTTGAACACCGCCCCTGGCAGTGCAGCATTTGTGACAACAAATTCCGTATGCCAAGGTGAACAAGTATTTAGATTTTGGCCGTCGATCATTAAGAATGGCGTGAGAATCTCGTTTGCCGTGACGTCTTTCCGCTGGAAAAACTTGGCAAAGCACAATGCTGGAGTTTCAGTATGCGTAGTCGGGATTTCGAACACAACGAAGCCCCCCAGATATTACGAAAGTCGCACACGCGAAGTCCGGACTGTTGAGAATATCAACGCCTACCTTGTTCCCTATAAGGATGTGTATATCGAAAACTCGATGAAGCCGATACAAGGTCTGGAGCGTGTAGTTAATGGCAACAAGCCAGCAGATGGTGGCGGCCTGATCTTAAACCGTGACGAAGCCGAGGAGCTAAAATCCGACGAACCTACTGACCACACGGTCATCCGTCCGTTCTATGGGGCGCATGATGCTACACAGGGTTCAGGTCGTTTTTGCATTTGGGCTACAGAGAAAGAGTATCAATCTTTAAGAGAAATTCCCTCATTCAAAAAGCGGTTCGATATCGTAAGGGAAATGAGGCTGAAGAGCGATAAGGCGCTAACAAAGGCTGGGGCGGATAGACCCTTCGAGTTTCAGCAGATACGTCAATTGGGGAATGAGCGTGTTTTTCAGATTCCCAGGCATTCCTCTGAGGAGCGCGAATTCTATCCAGTTGTTCTATTGCCGGAAGGTGCGATCGTATCTGATGCAGCATTTGCCTTCTACAATCCTCCCCTTTGGAATGCTGCGGTATTGCTGTCTCGGCTGAGTTTAATTTGGATTGCGACGGTGTGTGGCAAGATTAAGGACGACTATCGCTTTTCCAACACCCTCGGCTGGAACACCTTTCCCGTCCCAAAGCTCACCGAGTCCGACAAGTCCAATCTTACCCGCTGTGCTGAGGATATTCTGCTCGCCCGCGAGGCGCACTTCCCCGCCACCATCGCCGAGCTCTACGACCCTGAAATGATGCCCGACGACCTCCGCGCCGCCCATGACCGCAACGACGAAACCCTCGAACGCATCTACATCGGTCGCCGCTTCCGCAACGACACCGAGCGCCTCGAGAAGCTCTTCGACATGTATACCAAGATGACCGCGAAGAAAGAGAAAGCGTTGTGACTTGAGATTCGAACGGTCCATAACTCAGAAAGTCAGATTATTCTGACATAAGATGTTGCCTGTCACCCACTTCTGAGATACCTCTGGTTCAACATCAGAAAATCGAGGAAATCTGACATATGGATCTTGGCGACTACCATGCCGGGAAACTTGAAGATCGCTACGAATACCGTGCTTTCCTTCCGACGCCGGTGCGACATGAATGGTCGATCGCGGACGCTGAGCTTGCTGAACTGCTTGGGCGCGCTGACCGTGCACTGGGTGAGCTGAACGCATTCTCAAAACTCGTTCCCGACATCGACTTCTTCATCGCCATGTATGTAACGAAGGAGGCCACCCAATCGAGCCGGATCGAAGGCACGCAGACGACGGTTGAGGATGCTCTAAAGGATGCTGACGACCTGGACCCGGAAGAGCGAGATGATTGGGGCGAGGTTCAAAACTATATCCACGCGATTAGATCCGCCATCGACGCCCTTGAACGTCTTCCCCTTTCGAACCGCCTCCTTCGCGACACGCATGCGATTCTCATGTCCGGCGTCCGCGGCCAAGACAAACAACCGGGCGAATTTCGGGTTAGTCAAAACTGGATCGGGGTTAGTCTGAAGAACGCGGTCTTCATTCCGCCTCATCATGAGCATGTGCCAGATCTTATGAGCGATCTGGAGCAGTTCCTGCATGACCAGCGGCACACCGTGCATCCGCTCATCCGCATCGCAATCGCGCACTATCAGTTTGAAACCATTCACCCTTTTCTCGACGGCAATGGCAGGCTGGGGCGTCTGATGATCTCTCTATACCTTACATCCTCGGGCCTGCTCACGAAGCCGGCGCTTTATCTGTCTGACTACTTCGAACGGAACAAAACAGCGTATGTCGATCACCTCATGGCGGTTCGACAAGGGCACCACATGCGTGAGTGGCTAATCTTTTTTCTCGCCGGCGTCGAGGAAACAGCAAAAGCCTCGGCTGACGTATTTTCGAGAATACTTGAGCTGAAAGCGCGTGTCGACGGCGAGGTGCTACCCCGGTTCTCGGTTCGACGTCAGGCAAATGCACAAGCGCTGATGCGCCATCTTTATGCGCGCCCGGTCGTCGATGTGAAACAGGCGACGGCCGTTATAGAAGGAACGAGTAATACGGCCTCCTCTCTGATCAATGATCTGGTAGGCCACGATGTGCTTCATGAGGTCACGAAGCAAAAACGAAACCGCCTGTTCGTTTTTACTGAATATTTGAGCCTGTTCCGAAAGTAGTTGTTCTATGACCGATCACGTAAAGAGCGCACCCTCCGTATCCGTCCAATACGCCGCGACCGGTGCATCAAAGACCTCGAACGAGCTCGGCATGCGCGCTATGCAGGAGCGTGCCTACCAAAAGCGCGGTGAACAATACCTGCTGATCAAGTCGCCCCCGGCCTCCGGCAAATCCCGGGCGCTGATGTTCATCGCCTTGGACAAGCTGGCGAACCAAGGGCTGCGGCAGGCGATCATCGTAGTGCCCGAGCGCTCCATCGGGGCGTCGTTCAAGGACACGCCGCTGTCGCGATACGGCTTCTGGGCCGACTGGACGGTCGCGCCGCAGTGGAACCTGTGCAACGCTCCCGGCGCCGATGACCCGAAGGTTGCAAAGGGTAAGGTGGCCGCTGTGCGCGCGTTCCTCAAGAGTAGCGACAGGGTCCTCGTTTGCACGCACGCCACCTTTCGCTTCGCCGTCGACGAGATGGGTGTGGAGGCTTTCAACGACTGCCTGATCGCCATTGACGAATTCCACCACATCAGCGCCAATCCGGACAATAAGCTTGGGGCCCACCTTCGAGATTTCATGGCGCGCGACAGGGTTCATGTTGTCGCGATGACTGGTAGCTACTTCCGGGGCGATGCCGTGGCCGTGCTTATGCCCGAGGATGAGGCGCGGTTCGAGACGGTGACCTACACCTACTACGAACAACTCAACGGATACGACTATCTGAAGTCGCTCGATATCGGCTACTATTTTTACGCCGGGCGCTATATCGACGCGATCGCCGAGGTGCTGGACCCGGTCCGCAAGACGATCGTGCACATCCCGAACGTGAACGCCCGCGAGAGCCTCGGTGACAAAATCCGCGAGGCTGAGGACATCATGCAAGCGCTCGGCACCTGGAAGGGCGCCGATCCGGAGACCGGCTTCCAACTCGTTGAGCGACCGGATGGCACCGTCCTCAGGATCGCCGACATCGTCGATGACGACGGCGCGCGGCGTGATCGGGTGATCGGATCGTTGAAAGACCCAGCTCACGCCAGCGACCGCGACCATGTCGATATCATCATCGCGCTCGGCATGGCCAAGGAGGGCTTCGACTGGATCTGGTGCGAGCATGCTCTAACGGTGGGTTACCGCTCCTCTCTGACTGAGATCGTCCAGATCATCGGTCGCGCGACCCGCGACGCCCCTGGCAAAATTAGCGCTCAGTTCACCAACCTCATCGCGGAGCCCGATGCGTCCGAGGAGACGGTCAACGAAGCCGTCAACGACACGCTAAAGGCTATCGCCGCCAGCCTGCTCATGGAGCAGGTTCTGGCGCCCAAGTTCACCTTCACCGCGAAGGCCGCCGGCCAGAGGGAAGGGTTCGACTATGGGGAGGGTGGATACCAAGATGGTCAGACCAATGTCGGATTCAATGAGGCCACCGGTCAGTTCCATATGGAGATCAACGGGCTCGTGCCACCGAAAAGCGCAGAGGCCAAGCGCATCTGCGAGCAGGACATCAATGAGGTTCTCGCGGCCTTCGTTCAGGATCGCCAGACCGTCGAGAGAGGGGTCTTCGACGAGGAGACCCCGGCAGAAGACCTGACCCAAGTCAAGATGGGCCGGATCGTCGCTGGCAAGTATCCAGAGCTGTCGGAGGAGGATCGGGAGGCGGTGCGGCAGCATGCCGTTGCGGCGATCACGATGACGCAGCAGGGCAAGCGAAACGCCCCGGCTCATCAGCCGAGCGACGAGCCGAGAGCCAACACCGCCTTCATCAATGGCGTCCGGCAATATGTCACCGACGTGAAAGAGCTTGAGATCGACCTGATCGACCGGATCAACCCGTTCCAAGCAGCACGGGCCATCCTCGCGAAGTCTATGGATGAGGGAACGCTGAAGGAGGTGGCGGCAATTATCGCGAAAAAGCGCATCAACCTGTCCCATGAGGAAGCCAGGATGCTCGCCGAGCGTGCGGTCCGGTTCAAGAAGGAGCACGGACGCCTCCCGTCGATCAACTCTGCCGATGCCTGGGAGCGTCAGATGGCTGAAGGCGTCGCCTTCCTCCAGCGAAAGGCGACCGCGAATGTCTGACCGTTCCGATCTCGATATCCTCTCGGACCTCGGCCTCGATCCGATCGAACGCAAGCAGGCCGCGCTCAGCCCGCGCGAGGCGAGGATCATCGCCGGCTTCGAAGACATCCAGAAGTTCGTTGAGGAACATGGGGGTGTCCCCCAACACGGACAGGATCGCGACATCTTCGAGCGTCTCTATGCAGCCCGCCTCGAACGCCTTCGCGCCCAGGCCGATTGCAGGAAAATGCTGGCCGACTTGGATACCTGGGGCCTGCTTACTGATAACCAGGGCGGGGACGGACAGGAGATCGATCCGTCAGACCTCGACGACGACGCATTGCTGGCATCGCTCGGCGTCGAGGCTGGCGGGACGTCCGGCCTGACAGAATTGAAGCATGTTCGCCCTCAAGCGGAACGGCGCGCCGCTGCCGAAGATATCGCGACTCGGCAGCAATGTCAGGATTTCGAAACGTTCAAACCGCTTTTCGAGGCCGTGAAGGCCGACATCGACCGCGGGGCTCGTCAGACCCTCAAGTTCGGTCGGAAATCCGAGATCGAACCGGGGAGATTTTTCATCGTCGACGGACTCATGGCCTATGTCGCCGAAGCGGGCGATCCGTTCACAAACGAGTCCGGCAATCGCGATAGCCGCTTGAGAGTTGTCTTCGGCAATGGAACGGAGAGCAATCTCTTGTCCAGATCCTTGCAAAAGGCGCTCACGCAGGACCCAGCCGGTCGGCGTGTTACCGATTCCGACGTCGGGCCCCTTTTCAACAATGCCATCGAAGGCGAGGGCAGCGACACCGGCACCATCTACGTTTTGCGAAGCCTATCGGATCATTCGCTGGTTGCCGAAAACCGGGCCGTCATCCATAAGATCGGCGTCACCGGAGGTCAGATCGAACGGCGCTTCGCCAATGCCGCGAAGGAGTCGACCTTCCTCATGGCCCCGGTCGAGGTCGTCGGCAAATTCGATCTCATCGACATCAACCGGGTCGCCTTGGAGAACCTCCTGCACCGCTTCTTTGCGCCAGGCCGGCTCGACATCACAATCCAGGATCGCTTCGGCACGCCCGTTCACCCGAGAGAGTGGTTTATTGTGCCATTGGATGTGATCCACGAAGCGGTCGACTTGCTTCAGAACAGAACCTTGCACCAGCACGAGTATCGCGCCGAGCAAGGAAAGATTGTCCGCCGAGCTTAGGATCATTTGCAGTCGCTGGAACTGGGGAAGGGTAGATTAGCTGTGCCGCCCTCGTCTTTCGGCTCGGCGTTTTTGCTCATTTCTTCCATGGCTGGCAGTGGTGCCAGCCCCAAAAACTCGCGATCCTTGGGACGCGTGATGTGGCTTTCGACCCGGTCTAAACTGCGCTGCCGAGCGTCGGCAGTCAGCGTCTCCAATCCACAAAGGTATGCAGCTCCATAAAGCAGTTTTCGGCGCGTATCGTCTTTGCGTTCCTGCTTGGTCGCTTGCGCCTTGAGACCCCGTAGGCGGTTGCGATGTTGCTCCATCTTTCGTTCAATATCTTCGATTTGCGCGGTGATTTTCGGCATGATCTGTCCTTTGGTTGGATGTTTTGCTTGGAGGAAATCGTGCCTGCGAACCGGGATCGCACCTTGATCGAAGACATCTCGCGCTGCCCTGTTGGGTGACCCCGCCGGACCCGCGAAGAATTTCAAGGGCGCAATTACGCAAACTCGTGGAGTTTGCAGCGCGCCTGCCGCGGGCTTTTTTCAGCGGAGATCGGCCGCGGGCGCGATCTCCCCTCCATGAGACAGTTCGAGCTTCACCCCGCGAGCCATTGCCCGCTCATCGTCATGTCCCGGTCAGACGGGCGCTCTTCGGTCGCGGCTGCGGCCTATGCGTCGCGCTCCCGCATGACGGATCAGCGGACCGGGCTCATCTACAACTACAAGAACCTCCACGGCCTGTTGCGCGAAGGTCTCGTGCATTGGGATGGAAGCGCTGAAGATCTATGGAACGCTGCTGAAGCGAGCGAAACACGCATCAACGCACGCGTTGCTCGGGAACTGCGGCCGGCACTGCCTGCCGAGCTGCCGCTCGACCACCAGCACCGCCTTGTTCAAGGCTTTGCTCTCTTTCTCAAGGATAGATACGGCGTGGCGTGCCACTGGGTGATCCACGCGCCGACGTTCAAAGACAAGGCTATCGGGAAATGTCTCTGGCCCGACAAGGGCGACAAGGCGGGGAAGGAGGCATACGAGGCAGCACTCTACGACCCCGCCGTTACTAACCTAAATTTCCACGCTCACATCCGGTGGACCACACGAAGGGTCGACAGGAAGACCGGTGCGTTCGGCAAGAAAACTCGTGAGCTCGACGATCGCAAAATCGGCCCCGAGGAGGTCAAAGTCATCCGGGCCGAGTGGGAGAAGCGAACAAACGCAGCGCTGAAAAGGATTGGGTCGCCTGCTCGTATCGACTTGCGATCCTACGAGGCTATGGCGACCGCCGGTGACGCCCCGGAAGGCCTGCGAGCACAGGAGCACGTCGGACCGCGGAGGACGGCCAAGATCCGCGCGGAGGTCAACGTAATGGACGAACCCATGGTGGCCGTGCGCAACGCTATTTTGCGGGCTGAGAACGAACAGCGGTGGGACAGCTGGTTCGAGTTGCGCCATCTGGCGCGCGAGAAGGCACGTCTCGAAGGGGAGGCGGCCCGTATCGCCGAAGAAAATGAGAGACAGCGGCGGGAGCAGGCTGCGCTCGACAAGAAGAAGATCCGGGAAGCGCAAACCGACGAGGACCGCGCGGCGGCCGTTGCTGACGCCGGATCGATTGACGCGCCGGGCCACATGTGTCCACTGGAAGCGGCCAAGCGATGGGCTACGAGTTCGGAAGAGTTGCCGGATGGAGGCGAAGGCGAGTTCGACAGGGATGTCGACCTGGAGGCCCCTGCGGACCAGGATGGCCCTCCGCCACCCGGAGAAAGGCTCCGGGTGGTAAGGGTCACACACGAACGCCAACGGCTCAGAAACTGAGCGGATCGCTCAGACTTGCCACCCCTGTGCGTCGCGATAGGCGATCAGCGTCTGGTCCGGTTCAGAGCGGTTGTCGAAATCGCGGTGCACGAAAAAATTGTAGTAGCGAGTGGCTTCTTTAGCCTCGCGCCATTCCCGGGCCGCCGTATGCTGTGCTTCGACGATCTTGGCGCAGGCAGTCAGATAGTCAGCGTTATGCGACTGTGCTTCAAGCCGCTGGTGGTTCGACTCGTTGCTGCGAGTTTGGACCTCGTCTTCAATGAGCCGCATCCGGAGCTGCTCGCTGAGAGACCCGCAGGAGTTTGCCCTCACAGCCAGCCAGTTTTCGAGCGGCGAGAGCTCTTCGGCGGCCGCAGAGAGCTCATCGTCCGTCAAGCCTACGAGCTCACGCTGACCTGCCTTGCGGCGGCGTGCGATTTCGCGCCGCAGAAGAAACTCGGCGCAATTGTCGGCGATGGGTTTTGCGGCATAACGTGCAGGACCGAGCATAGGCACATCGGCCTGAAAGCCGTGCTCCCGAAATTTCTTCCGAGATCCATCAGTCGGGCATGCGTCAAAGGATTTCACCGCGCCTTTCGCTGTAAATTCGACATGGATGTAACAGCCGAGCGTTGCGCCGGGCTTCTCACGGTAGGCCTTACGAAATTCATCCATCGTCATGCCAATCGTCTCGCGATGAACCCCTGCAACGGCTGCACCAAGTTTTTTGAGAACCGCATCCGGGATGTGAATGCCAGTTGTGATCATTATCGTCTCCTCGATCTGAGATGTGGTAATGCTCATGATCTTGGTCCGACCGATTCACCCCGGAAACGATCTGGAGATTTTTCCTGGTCCTTGTTCGGCGAGCAGGATGCCGCCCTTAACCCGACATGACATGAGCCATTCGCGGAGATGAGCGGGGGGCCTTGGCCTAACTTCTGGCCGTCCTTGACAAGCGAAGAGAGCGGGTGATCGGTAGCTTCCAGCCGGTCGGCCCTCGATGGCTCCTGCGACTGAACCGCATGCCCCTCCCGCACCTCTACTACCCCATCTGGCAATTTTGCCGGCGCCGATACACTCGTGGCATTCGTCCATCTGCTGGTGCCCTTCGGCACCTCCAATCGCCCAGCTCCTCTCCAAGGAAGAAGCTTGGCGATTGGAGGCGTGCCGTGAAAGATCAATCAAACTCTGCGATGAACGACTGGGACACCCGCGTGCCGCGGAATGGCCAACGAGACCGAGCTCAGGGCGAAGGAAACCCACGTCTCGCGCTAACCGTCATCCAATGCATCGCCGCGCGGAGGCTGGAGTTCTACTGCGGCAATGTCTTCCTAACGACCATCGCGCCTTCGGAGCCGGGCAGTGCGGATGAAGTGGCAGAGATCTACACGACGGTGCTGATCGACTTGCTCGAGGTCCTCGAACAGGGGTCAAACCATCAACGCATCCAGATCCTCGAGGGAATGAAAAGACGGCTGGATTTCTCGTCGGCGCCTACAAGTCTTGGCCTTCTGGCAGTCGGCGGCTCACTCGTTGGGAAGCGCAGCAATGCGAGATCCATGACCCCTAAGGAGTGAGCGGCGCAGCACCTCTCTGGTCCCGGCTCCTCGTTGCGAGAGCCGTGGACAGAGAGCAGCAGCGCAGGAGATGAGAAAGGTCGATCGAACTTGACCCGGCCGAGTGCCGGACCCTCCGAACACAGGAGATGACATGTTCGACCTCTATCCCGATTTTACCTCGGCGTTCGATGCACTGCGCGTCTATGTCGAGGTGCAGCACGATGGGCTGCTGCACGCCGCCGAACTGCTCGGCGGACGTGATGGGCTACGCTTGGCCCAATCCGTTATCGAAGGTGTTGCACGGCCACACCTGCCGACCGATCGGACCCTCAAGGCCTGTGGCGAGATGCTCGATCTGCTGACGCTCGAGCACGTTCACGACCCGTCTCGGATCGAGGCGGAGCGCTTTGCGGCTCTCGACCCCGCCTGGCCCGTGGTCGAGGACATCTGTCTGCTGGCCGATGGCTTCAAAAACGTCCTCCATGACTACCTCGACGAAGCCGCCCAGCAGCCGATGCGACCGTCGCAGGTGGCGGCATGAGGGCGCACATCCGGGATCTGCCTCGGTTCTCCGATCTCGTGGACGGGGTAGAGATGACCGAAGAGGTTGTCGCAAAGCTGGCGACCGTGGCGATCATGCAAGCGCACCATGTGGCAAGTGCTATCCGCGAGGTCGTCGTTCCGCTTCTCCCGCCGGTAAAGAGGACCTTCGCCGAAGGTATCGCTCGACGTATCGAGCGCGGGCCGATCTTCGAGGAAAGCCTCTTGCGCGACATCGAGACATTCGAAAGCATTCTGGCCCAGCAGATCGCAGCGGGGACCCATAGCTTCTGGCACGGCGACGAAAACCATGTTCGCGGCGGCTACGTGTCTGTCTATCGCGAGGACGACGCCTGCGAGCTTGCGGAGGTCGTAGCCGAACTGGCGCTGCTCGCTGACATGATCTTGGCAACGCTTTCCGCCGCTCATGCAGTGCGGCAAGCCGGGGCGCTGATCGACAGCTGAGAAATGACGGCATCCAGTATTGGGTGCCGTCCACTTGAGGGGCGTGAGCCCCACCCGAGGCAGGATCACCACGGGTTGGCGTGTCGGACTCTCTTCTCTGCTCCGATCGGCACGCCTCTTGACCAAAGCATGAACCGCTCAAACTCGGCCTATCGTCGAAACGGCGGCATCACTGCTCATGTAGAACCGAGCCGGATCATAGCTACGGCGCTATGTAACGGAAAATGCTCGCGGCAAATGGTTGCGCCGGAGAGTCAAAATCCCATGGTTTCAGAGACTGGCAGCTATGTCTGGGTCTGGCAAAGGAGGTGCAGTCTCCCGCACCTACCTTGCAACGATCGTGGGTAGATTTCAGTTGCCTGGGCGATCCTCGGACAGGCGCTCAATGACGGCTTGGACCTCGGTCAGCTTCCAGCGAGAAGAGCCGCCAAGCTTCAGCGGCTTCGGGAACGCCTTGTTCTGGATGTCGCGGTAGATGCTGGCACGTGACCGCTGAAGCATTTGCACGAGGGTCGAGATGCCAACCAGGGTTTCGGGCATGGGCGATGTCGTCTGCATGATGACCTCCTTGTATCTATGCGACGGGGAGATCGGTCCAACTCTGGGCGATGCAAAAGAACTCAGGACAGCTTAGAGAAAATTTCTTTCCATGGGTTCGCCGACCGCTGCGAGCGGTTGCCGTGGCCACCCTGCCATCGGACCATCTTGCGTATGGAATCGGGCGACGTTCAGCAGTCGATCAATCTCGCCACCCCGGCGCCACCCCGGAAAGGTTTCCGCAGAACGTGTATCACCCCTATATAGGAGGAAGTCGCCGAAAACATTGGGGAAAGGATGGTAGCGGAGGAGGGACTTGAACCCCCGACACGCGGATTATGATTCCGCTGCTCTAACCAACTGAGCTACTCCGCCTGAAGCGAGGCCGGAAGTATGACAGCATGGCGGGGGCGTCAAGTCGAAAACCGCGGAAAATATCCAGGTCGCGAACCGGGCGGGGCGGCGGTGAGTTGTTCAGGCAAGGCGGCCGTGCTTGAGTGCCGTCTCCCGTTCCCGCCAAAGGCCCATCCGCTCCATGTCCGACCCTCTGACCGACACAGACCCGACCGCGCGACCGCTTCCGGTGGTCTGGCTCTTGGGCAAGACGGGCGCCGGGAAATCCTCGCTGGTCCGGGCGCTGACCGGGGTTGACGAGATCGAGCTTGGGTCTGGCTTCGCACCCTGCACGCGCAACGCGGATGTGTTCGATTTTCCCCAAGACCGGCCCTTGATGCAGTTTCTCGACACGCGGGGCTTGGGCGAGGCGGGCTATGACGCCGCCGAGGATCTGGCGCAGTGCGAGGCGCGCAGCCATGCGATTCTCGCCCTCGCAAGACTCGACGATCCGGCGCAGTCGGATCTCGAGGCGGCGCTGCGCGAGGTGCGGCGCCGCAAGCCGAATATCCGGATCATCGTGCTGCACACGGCGGCAGACGAGGTGCCAGACGAACAGACCCGGTTCCGGGCCCGCGCCGCCATGCAGGCCCGGCTCGAGGCAGCGGCGGGTGGTCAGCTTCCGGGGCTGGAGATATCGCTCGGGCCGAAGGAGACGCGAGGTCTCGAGGCGCTGTGCGACCTGCTGGGCGAAACCATGCCCGATGTCGCGCTGCTCCTAGGGCAAGCTTCGGCGGATGAGCAGGGCGACGGTTTCGCGGCGGTGCGCTCGGAGGTGCTGCGTTTTGCCGGGGCGGCAGCGGCGACGGATCTCGCGCCGCTCCTCGGCGTCGTTACGGTACCGGGGCTGCAAGCGGCGATGCTGCAGTCGCTGGCGCGCCATCACAAGGTCGATTGGAGCGGCGCGCGGGCCGCCGAGTTCGCCGCCGCCCTCGGGCTCGGCGCGGCGCTGCGGTTCGGCGCGAGCTATGCGCTGCGGCAGGCGTTCAAGCTGGTGCCGGTCGCGGGGCAGACGCTGGGAGCCGCGGCCGCCGGGGCGGCGAGTTTCGCCGCCACCTATGCCCTGGGCCGCGCCGCGCATCGCTGGCTCGCCGGGGCGGCGGCGGGGACGCCGGTGCCCGAAGCCGAGCTGCGTGCGATCTACCGCGAGGCGCTGGGCCGGGCGGGACGGCGGTGAAACGCCGCCCGCTTGCCCGGATGCGCGGCGCGCTGCTGCGCTGGGACCGACTGCTGATCGCGGTGTCACTGGCGCTGCCGTTCCTCGTGCCGTTCCTGCTGGGCTTTTTGTGGCTGACCGAACACGAATGGCTGCTGCCCTATCTCGGCGTGTCCATCGCCATCGCGGCGCTGGCCTTCGGGATGCGCTGGTTTGCGCGGCGCCGCCCCGGCGGGGGCGAGGCGCCCTCGATGCTCATGGGCGAGATGAAGGTCGAATCCGACCCGGTCTGGTCCGACACCGAGCGCGCGACCTTCCGCGCCGCCCGCGACCGGATCGAACGCGAGACCACCGAGCCTGTGGCCTGGACCGAATTGCCGGATCTCGCGCTTTCGGTGATCGACGATATCGCCAAAGGCATGGGGCAGGCGGACCGCAAGGCGCTCGACTTCACGCTCCCCGAGGCGCTCCTTTTGACCGAACGCGCCGCGTCGCGCTACCGCGATCACCTGCGCCGCCACGTGCCGTTCTCGGACCGGATCTCGCTGCATACGATCCACTGGATCTGGAAGCATCGCGGGAGGGCGCAGCTGGCGATGGACGCGGCCTTTGCCGGGCACCGGGTGCTGCGTTTCGCGCTCAACCCCGCCAAGGGGGTGCTGCGAGAGGTCGAATGGCTGATGGCAGGCGGCAACTCCTCCTATCTCGGGACGCAGATGATGGGGGTGCTGCAGGCGGTGCTGCTCGAGGAGGTGGCCCATGCCGCCGTGGAACTCTACTCGGGGCGGCTCAGGTTCTCGGATGCGGAGCTGTTGCAGTTCCAGCTCGACGAAACCCGGGCCGACAAGGCCCGTCTCGCGCAGCCCGACGCACCGCTGCGCGTGCTGGTGCTGGGACAGGTCAGCGCCGGGAAATCGACGCTGATCAACGCGCTCTTGGGCGAGGAGCGCACCGAGACCGACATGGCGGCCACCACCGAGGGCGTTCTGGCCTATGAGGCGGCGATCGACGGGACGGATTGCGTGCTGCTCGACACCCAAGGCCTCGATGGCACCGAGGCTCGGCAGCGGATGCTTCTCGACGAAATGACGCAGAGCGACATGGTGCTATGGGTGCTGCGCGCCAACCGCCCCGGGCGCGCGGCGGACGTGGCATTGTACGCGGCCTTCGAGGCGTGGTTCGCCGAGCATTCCGACAGGCGGCGGCCACCGGTGCTACCGGTGGCGACGGCGGTGGACCGGTTGGCCCCGGATTGGCCCTATCCCGAACATCAGATGCCGCGCGAGGTGCGGGACCGGGTGAGCGAGGCGATGGATGCCATTGCGAATGACATGAAGGGCCTGCGCCCGCGTCCCGTCAGCGCCGGAGAGCCCGAATGGAACCTCGACGCGGTGCGTAGCGCATTGTCAGGCGCGGTAAGCGAAGGGCTGTTGGTGCAACGCAACCGCCTGCGCCTCACCGCCACGCGCCATGCGCGCTCGGGTGATGCGCAGATCGTGCGGTCGGGGCGCGGGCTGTGGCAGGGGGCAAAACTGGTCGGTGGCAAGCTTCTGGGCCGGTGGAGCGGCAGCGAAAACGCCCGGCCTGAGGCCGGGCGTGGAGAAGAGGCGAAACCGGTGCCTCCCGAGACATCGGGCGATCACTCGCCGTAGGGCACCCAGATGTTCTTGATCTGCGTGGCGCGGTGCAGGAAGCCGCGGCCCTGACCGTCCTTGGAGAGCCAGTCGCGCGCCGCCCCGTCCTCGACCCAGGATTGCTTGAGATTGCCGGCCGAGGCCTCTTCGATCATCCGGCCGCCATTCTTGGTGCCGAAATACCAGATGCCTGCCACGTCGTCGTGCTCGGCCAGCGTTCTGGCCATCGCGTCGCGCTCGCCCGCGACGATGTTGACGACGCCGCCCGGCAGGTCCGAGGTGTCGAGCACCTGGTAGAGATCGGTCGCTGCCAGCGGATGGCTCTGCGACGGGATCGCGACCACCGCGTTGCCCATGGCGATCGCGGGCAGCACGAGGCTGACGACGCCCAAGAGCGGCTGGGCCGTGGGACAGGCGATGCCGATCACGCCCAAAGGCTCGTGCATGGCGAGCGTGACATGCGCGCTCTTGGTCTGGTGCACCGCGCCGTCGAATTTGTCGGCCTGCGCCGCGTACCAGAAGGTGCGGCGGATCGCGGTGTCGACCTCGGCCTGCGCTGCCGACTTGCCCGCCCCGAAGGAGACGAGACGATCGGCGAACTCGCTCGCCCGCGCCGAAAGGTTCTCGGCCAGGTAATAGAGAACCTGCGCGCGGTTGTGGCCCGTCGCCTTGCCCCAGCCCTTGGCCTTGTGCGCCGCCTCGACCGCGTTGCGGATGTCCTTGCGGTTGCCGAGACCGGCAAGGCCCACGGGCCCACTCGCCCCCTGTACGGGGTAGGAGTAGCCCGAGTCGGGCCGCGCCTGCTTGCCGCCGATGTAGAACTTGGCGGTGCGATCGATCCATGCGCCCGCGCCGGGCAGCGCCTCGCCGGGCTGGCCCACTGGGACAGCGGGCGAGGCCTCGGGCTTGCGCGCCTTGGGCTTGGGATGGGTGAGGTAGGCCATCATGCCCTCGCGCCCGCCCTCGCGGCCAAAGCCGCTCTCGCGGTAGCCGCCAAAGCCCGCGCCCGCGTCGAAGACGTTGGTGCAGTTGATCCAGACCACGCCCGCCTTCACCTGCGCCGCGATGTCGAGGCAGAGGTTCACGTTCTCGGACCAGATCGAGGCGGCAAGGCCGTAGCGGGTGTTGTTGGCCAGCGCCACCGCGTCCTCGGGGGTGCGGAAGGTGGTCACGGTCGCGACCGGGCCGAAGATCTCCTCGGTCGCCAGCGTCGAGGCCGGCTCGACCTTCATCGCGATGGTCGGCGGAAAGAAGCACCCCTCGGGGGCGGTGCCCTGCACCAGCTCGGCGCCTTCGGCCACGCCTTTCTCGACGAGGCCGCGAATGCGCTCGAGCTGCACCGGGTGCACGATCGCGCCCATGTCGGTGTTCTTGTCGAGCGGATCGCCGACGCGCAGCTGGCGCATCCGCTTCTCCAGCAGGTCCTCGAAACGCTTCGCCACGCTTTCGGCGACCAGGACCCGCGCGCCGGCGCAGCAGACCTGACCCGCATTGAACCAGATCGCGTCCGCCACGCCTTCAACCGCCGCGTCCAGATCGGCATCGGCGAAGACCACGAAGGGCGACTTGCCACCCAGCTCCAGCGTCAGCGACTTTCCGGTGCCGGCCGTCTCGCGGCGGATGCGGCGGCCCACCTCGGTCGAGCCGGTGAAGGCAATTTTATCCAGACCATCATGCGCGACGATGGCCGCGCCGGTGCGACCGTCGCCGGTGACGATGTTGAGCACGCCCTTGGGCAGCCCCACCTCGGCCGCGATCTCGGCAAAGGCCAGCGCGGTGAGCGGGGTGTACTCGGCCGGCTTCAGCACCACGGTGTTGCCGGCGGCGAGCGCGGGCGCGACCTTCCAGGCCAGCATCAGAAGCGGAAAGTTCCACGGGATGATCTGGCCGCAGACGCCATGCGGCGCGGTGCCCGGAAGCTCGTCCTCCATGATCTCGGCCCAGCCGGCATGGTGATAGAAGTGGCGCGCCACCAATGGCACGTCGGCGTCGCGGCTCTCGCGGATCGGCTTGCCGTTGTCGAGGCTCTCCAGCACGGCGAGAAAGCGCGCGTGCTGCTGCACGTGGCGCGCGATGGCGTAGAGATACCTGGCCCGCTCGTGGCCCGGCAGCGACGCCCAGCCCGGCTGCCCCGCGCGAGCGGCCTTAACGGCGATGTCGACGTCCTCATCGCTGCCTTGCGTGACCGAGGCCAGCAGCTCGCCCGAGGCGGGGGAGCGGACCTCGAAGGTCTCGCCCGGCGCAGTGAAGGCGCCGTCGATGAAATGGCCGAAGCCCGCTTCGTTCTTCTTGAGCCAATCGCGCACGATGGCGCTGTCCTCGGGGGCGGTGCCGTAATCCATGGTCGCAAGAATGTCCGTGATCGTGTTCATGACGCGCTCTCCCTCAGGCCAGCGAATGACGGTGGGCGGCGGCGTAGCGCCCGGTGACATGGTGCTCCAACTGGCGCTCGATGTCGCCCAGCATCGACGAGGCCCCGAGCCGGAACAGGTCGGGCTGGAGCCAGTCATTGCCCAGCTCTTCCTTCATCAGATACTGCCAGGCGAGCGCATCCTTGGCGGATTTCATGCCGCCCGCGGGCTTGAAGCCGACGCGGTGCCCGGTGGCGTCGCCGTAATCGCGCAGCGCCCGCACCATGGTGAGCGAGACGGGCAGTGTGGCGTTGACGCCTTCCTTGCCGGTCGAGGTCTTGATGAAATCGGCGCCGGCCTGCATCGCGACCATCGAAGCCGAGTAGACGTTGCGCAAGGTCGCGATGTCGCCTGTGGCGAGGATTGCCTTGAGATGCGCGTCGCCGCAGGCCTCGCGCATCGCCGCGACCTCGTCGTAGAGCGCGGGCCAATCGGCCTTGAGGACGTGCTCGCGGGTGATGACGATGTCGATCTCGTGCGCGCCCTGATCGACGGTCCAGCGGATTTCTTCGAGCCGCAGATGCAGCGGCATCAGGCCGGCGGGAAAGCCGGTGGCGACCGAGGCCACGGGAATGCCGGTGCCGCGCAGGGCCTTCACGGCGTGCGGCACCATGGTCGGATAGACGCAGACCGCGCCGGTTGTCAGGCCCATTTCGGCGATGCCGAGCCCGTCCATGATGCGCGGCGCGATCGGCTGACGCGCCTTGGCGCAAAGCCGCTGCACCCGGCCCTCGGTGTCGTCGCCTGCCAGCGTCGTCAGGTCGATGCAACGGATCGCGTTGACGAGCCAGGCGGCCTGGTGGGTCTTCTTGACCGATCGGCGCGTGGTCAGCGAGGCGGCGCGGCGCTCGGCGGCCGAGCGGTTGACGGCATGGCCCTCGAACATCACCGCGTCGAGCGGCGTGCCGAGGTTGCGGGCGTGGTTCGGAAGGCTCTCGGGCTGGTCTGGCAGCGCGGCTGTGGTCATCGGTCGGGCTCCGGCCATGAAGGTGGACCCGGAATGTCTAACAGATAACGGTGATCTGCCTAGGGCGTCGCGACGGCACCTGTCGAAAGGTCAGGCTGCCTTCGGGCGCTCGGGCGGCTCGACGCCCTTCTTGGCGCAACGCTTCGCATAGGCCTCATCCCAGTGGCGATAACGGCCCATCACCGCCTGCTGGGCCATCACCAGCGTCACGAAGGCGCGCCGGGCCTTCGGTTTCTTTGCCTGCTTCGACAGGGCTTTCTGGTCGCGCGTCATCGAACAGCCGATACAGTGATCGTCACGCTTGAACCTGCACACGCCGATGCAGGGGGAGGGTAGCTTGGCCATCTATTTGGTCAGGATCAGCTTGCCCGCACGGGTGATGCGCAGCGTGTAGCTCTGCCCGTCAAGCTCGATGCGGGCGCGGATGCCGTTGCCGGTCAAGGCGCGGGCGTCATGCACGGGCAACTCGGCCTCTTCGGCGCGGATCGGATGGGGCAGGGTGGTCATGGGCGTCATGGCAAACTCCTCGGTCGCGGATGGCGCGGCTTGCCGCAATCGGGCTGGCATGCGTCTTCCGAGAAGCTGATGAAATCTGTCGGGTTTGTCAATCGGGCATGATGGCCTCTGCGCCGAAGGGGCCGTCCCTACACCAGCCGAAGGCGTCGCCCCTACGCCGAAAGCGTCTCAGGTGGTGGCAAACCGCCATTCGGTGACCTGCCGAAAGGTTTCTCCCGGAGCGAGGCGGATCGTCGGAAAGGCCGGGTGATGCGGTGCGTCGGGCCAACGCTGCGCCTCGACGGCGAGGCCTGCGTAGGGTGCCAGCCCGGCATTGTCGGCGTCGCGCCCGTCATAGACCTGCAGCCCCGGCGCGGTGGTCGCGATGCGCAGCGCGATGCCGCCGCCGGTCAACTCCATCACCTCGCGCAGGTCTACATCCTCCTGCGACAGGCAGAAATTGTGGTCGAGCGGCGGATCGCCGGGCGTCAGGGGGCGCGGCGCGCGGAAATCGCGGTTGCTCCCGGCGCTAGGCGCGATCTCGCCAGTGGGCAGCGATTCGTCGTCGATGGGCAGCCAGTGCTCGGCCGCGACGCGCAACAGCTGGCCTTCGGTCGTGGGTGCGCCGGTCAGGTTCCAGTAGCTGTGATTCACCGGGTTCATCAGCGTCGGCTCGTCGGTGGTGGCGGTCAGTTCCAGCCGCAGCGTCGCGGGTGCGTGCAAGGACCAGCGCGCCACGATCCGTCGATTGCCGGGAAAACCGTCGGCCCCGTCGGGCAGGTCGATCGCCAGCGTCGCGGCGTCGGCGGTTTCCTCGACCACCTCCCAGACCTTGAACTGCGTGCCATGCCGCCCCGAATGCAGGAGCGCGCGGTGGTGGTTGGCGGTAAAGCGGTACTCGGCGCCGTCGATGGTGGCGCGGGCGCCGGCGATGCGGTTGGCGACGGGGCCGACGATGGCGCCGAAATACTTCATCGCCCCGTCGTAATCGGCGAGGTCGTCAGAGCCGAGCGTCAGGTTACGATCCACCCCGTCGAGCCGCACCTCGCGCAGGATCGAGCCGCGCGTCAGCAGGTCGACCGAGAGTCCGCCTCCCGAGAGCGCCAGGCGGTGCACGTCGCGGCCTTGCGCGTCGGTGGCAAGGGGGGTCACAGGATCACCTTGTGTTCGGCTTGGCCGGGGGCGTCGGCGCGGGTGCTGAAGGTCCGGCCCGAATCCGGGCCATTCGCGATCTCGGCCTCCGACAGGCCGGCGGTGGCGGAGGTGACGAACATCGTCTTCATGTCTTCGCCGCCAAAGGCCGGGCAGGTGAGCTGCGGCGCGGTGGCGCAGGGGTGATGTGCCACCTCACGGCCACCGCGGTCATAGCCCGCGACGCGGCCCGATCCCCATTGCGCGCTCCAAAGCGTGCCTTGGGCGTCGATCACCGCGCCGTCGGGGTTGTGACCCGACCGCTTGCAATCCACGAAGACCTCGGCCTCGCCCACGGGCCAACCCTCCTTGTCGGTGCGCTGGCGCATGATCATCCCGGTGGGGGTGTCGGAGTAATGGAAGAACCCGCCCTCGGGCGGGAAGCAGATCGCGTTGGGAATGGTCATGCCGGAGCGGATCTGCCGCAGCTCGCCGCGATAATAGCGGTAGAGCGCGCCCGCGCTCACCTCGCCGTCGATGCCCATGGTCGAGATGTAGAACCCGCCATGCGGATCGGCGCGCCCGTCATTGGAGCGGGTGACCGGGTTCTCGCTGTCGAAGTCGCAGACCGGCTCGCTCCGGCCGGTTTCGAGGTCGAAGGTGACCAGCGCCCTGTTGGTGGCGACCAGCAGCGTGTCGCGGTCGACCCAGCCCGCACAGGAGGGCATGTCCTCGAACGCCCAGTGCCGGCCCGGCGTGTGCAGCCGCCGCCCAAGGATGTCGAACCAGTAGAGCTGTTCGCGCTCGGGATGCCAGAGCGCGCCTTCGCCAAGCACGCAGGAGGTGTCGTCGAAGACCTTGAAGGGGGATCGTTCGCTCATACGACCGCCTCATCATAGGCCGCGACGATCTCGCGGGCGCGGGTGGAAACCTCCTCGATCGTGAGGCCCGGGGTATAGAGCGCGGTGCCGAGCCCGAAGCCGTCCGCTCCCGCCCCGATCCAGTCGCCGAAATTCGACGCGCCCGCGCCACCCACGGCGTAGATCGGGACCTCTTTGGGGTAGACCGCGCGCATTGCCTTGAGGCCGTCCGGGCCGATCAGGCTCGCCGGGAACAGCTTGAGCCCCGTGGCCCCAGCGGCAAGCGCCGCGAAGCCCTCGGTCGGGGTCATCACGCCGGGCCAGCTTTCCATGCCCGCCGCGCAGGTGGCGCGGATCACCTCTGCATCGGCATTGGGCGACACGACCAGCGCGCCCCCGGCCGCCTTGAGCTGCGCGACCTGATCGGTGGTCAGCACGGTTCCCGCGCCAATGGTCGCGCGGCCTTTGCAGGCTTCGGCCATGGCGCGGATGCTCTCGAACGGGCGCGGCGAATTGAGCGGTACCTCGATCACGGTGATGCCCGTGGCGATCAACGCCTCGGCCACGGCGACGGCGTCCTCGGGCATGATGCCGCGCAAAATGGCGATGAGCGGTCGGGTCATGCGGTGGTCCTTTGCTTCCATGCGGCAATGAGACCCGCCAGCGTCACGGCGGTGCCGTTGGCCTGCGTGGCCGGCGCGCCCTGCGCGCCCAGCGCGCGTACATAGAGCGAGCCGAGCCCGCCCGCGCCGATCACGCCGATCTGCTGGCCGAGCCAGTAGGGTTTTGCGGCAGACAGCTCGGCGCCGATCAAGAGCCCGGAGAGCCGCGACCGCGCCGCGGCCCCCGCCGCGCCGTGCAGGATGTCCGAGGCGCGGATCGTGAACAACGCCGACGCCATCCGCTCGGGGCGCGACAGCGTCTCGGCGACGCCCGCGTCGAAGGCGGCCTCGTCCCAGCCCTCGGCCGGGATCGAATGGCGCAGCACCGTATGGGTCGAGAGTGCGGCGAACAACTCTCCGGTCATGAAACTGCGAAAGCTCACCACCTCACCGGCGCTGACATGCGCCCATTTCGAATGGCTGCCGGGCAGGCAGAGCACCCCGTCCCAGCCGGGGTTGAGCGCGAGAAAGCCCGCGATCTGCGTCTCCTCACCGCGCATCACGTCGGCGGGGTCGGGCTGCGACAGACCGGGGATGATCGACACGTCGAGATCGCCCGGCGCGCGCGTCAGCGCAGGCGAGAGCGGCGGGCAGGGAACGCGCGCATAGTCGGCCTCGGTCCAGCCCTGCCGCGCGCCGACCATGCCGCAGGCGATCATCGGCACCGAACCGTGGTCGAGCCAGTCGCCGCACATCGCGCGCAGGGCAGGCTCGAAGCCTTCGGGGCCGAGCTTGCCCATGCCGCTGTCGGAGCCGCGCTCTTCGATCACCGTGCCGTCGGCGGCCATCGCCCAGCCGCGCAGATGCGTCGTGCCCCAGTCTAGGGCAATCCAGTCTGGGCGGCTCATCCCGTCACGCTCACGCCCGCGTCGATCACCAGCATCTGGCTGGTTATCATCCGCGCGGCGTTCGAGGTCAGGAACAGCACGCCGCCCACGAGATCCTCGGGGTGCATCAGTTCGGGCAGGCACTGGCTCTGACGGTGCTTCTCCACGCCCTCGGGCGTCGCCCAGAGGGTCTTTTGCCGTTCGGTCATCACCCAGCCGGGCGCCACGGCGTTGACGCGGATGCCGCGCCCGCCCCATTCACGCGCGAGGCTGCGGGTCATCCCCATGATCGCGGCGTTGGAGGCGACATAGGCCGACAGGCGCGGTACTCCCATGAGGTAACTGCCCGAGGACATGTTGACGATCGCACCGCCGCCCGCCGCCTCCATCATCGGCGCGACCTTCTGGGCGGCGAAAAAATAGGGCTTGAGATTGACCGCGAGGCAGGCGTCCCATTCGGCCTCTGTCAGCGCCTGCGCGTCGTGGCGGGTGTCGTCGGCGGCGTTCGAGACCAGCACCGTGACAGGGCCATGCGTGGTGGCCGTTGTGTCGATCGCGGCCATCAACGCAGGTGTGTCGGTCACGTCGCCTTGCAAGAAGAGCGGGCGGTTGCCGGTGCGGGCCTCCATCTCCTCGACCGTGGCGCTCGCATCGGCGCGGTCATAGAAGGCCACTCGCGCGCCTTGCCGCAAGAACCCCTCGACCAGCGCGGCGCCGATGCCGCTGGCACCGCCCGTCACGAAGACCGACGCTTCCTCGAGGTCGGGATGAATCGCGTCTGCGACCGTCATCTGGTTCACTCACTGCTGTTTCGCGGTGACGGCAGACTGTCACCCGATCCGCGCCCTTTACAAGAGGTGGGGCCATATTTTGGACAGCGGTTTCACATGTTGGGATCAGTAGCAGAGCACCGTGTCGGCGGCCTGCGCGAGGTCGATCAGCGCGTCGGGCATGGCGAACTCGGCCGCATGGCCTTCGAGCAGCGTCTCGTCATAGCCGCGCGCCTTGGCCGAGAGGCCCGAGACGCGAAACCGGACGCCCATCTCCGAAAGCGCGGTGAGATGCTCCGACAGACGGCCCGTGCCCTCGCCCTCGATCCCGGCATGGGCGGGGGCGAGCAGGTGCACCCCGTCGCCCGCGAGAAACACGGTCACGTCGTGCCCCTTGCGGGCGGCGGCAAGGGCGACGAGGCAGCCCAGCGTCGCCTTGTTGGCATCGGCGGGGCCGGTGTGGATATGGACAAGAAAGCGAGGCATGGCGGGTCTCCCGGTTGGCCCGCCGATCAAGGTGGCGGGGGTTCAGGAAACCGCCGCTACCCCTGTCGGTCAAGCGCGACCTAGCCCGCGGCCCGGCCCAGCGCGCCATCCACCGCACCAAGGATCTCGTCGATCTCGGCCTTCCCGGCGATCAGCGCGGGCGCGAACAAGAGCACGTTGTTGAAGCCCGGCACCGAGCGGTTTGTGGCGCCGATGATCACGCCCTGCTTGAGGCAATCGGCCACGACCGCCTGCACCAGCTTTTCGGACGCCGGCTCGCGCGTGTCACGATCCGCCACCAACTCGGCCCCGGCGAAGAGCCCCATGCCGCGCACGTCGCCGATCAGCGCGTGCTTTTCCATCAGCGCCGACAGCCCGTCATGCAGGTAGGCCCCCATGCGGGTCGAGTTTTCGAGCAGGTTCTCCTCCTCGAGGATCGCGAGGTTCTCCAGCGCCGCGACGGGGCCGGAGGTGCAGCCGCCGAAGGTCGAGATGTCGCGGAAATGCGCCATCGGATCCGAGGCGTCCTTGAACCTCTCGAACACGGCCTCGGTGGTGACGCAGCACGAGATCGCGGCGTAGCCCGAGGCCACGCCCTTGGCCATGGTAACGATGTCGGGCTGCACCCCGAACTGCTGGTAGCCGAACCACGTGCCGGTGCGCCCCATGCCGCAGACCACCTCGTCGATATGCAGCAGGATGTCGTATCTGCGGCAGATCTCCTGCACCTTCTCCCAATAGCCCTTGGGCGGCACGATGATGCCGCCGCCCGCCGTGATCGGCTCGAGGCACAGCGCGCCCACCGTGTCGGGGCCCTCGCGCAGGATCACCTCCTCGATCGCCTCCGCGGCCCGGACCCCGTATTCCTCGCCCGCGAGCCCGTCCTGCGCGCGGTATTCGAGGCAATGCGGCACCATTACGAATTCAGGAACAAACGGGCCGTATTGCGCGTTACGCTCCAATTGCCCGCCTGCCGAGAGGCAGGCGATGGTGGTGCCGTGGTAATCGCGCTCGCGGTAGAGGATCTTCGATTTGCGACCGCCGTGGTGCTTGTGGCTGATCTGGCGCACCATCTTGAAGGCCTTCTCGTTGGCCTCCGAGCCGGAATTGGCGAAGTAGACGCGGGAAAGCCCCAGCATCTTTCCGATCAGCGCCTCGGCGAAACGTGCGCCGGGCACCGAGCCCTGCGCGCCCGCGAAGTAGCACATCTTCACCAACTGCTCGCGCACCGCGTCGGCTATGCGCGTCCGCCCGTAGCCGACATTGACAGTCCACACGCCGCCCGAAACAGCGTCGAGATGCTCCTTGCCGGTGATGTCCCACACCCGCATGCCGCGCCCCTCGACGATGATGCGCGGATCGGTGGTCTCCAGCGCACGGTGCTGGATCATGTGGTGCCAGACATGGGCCCGGTCGGCCTCGATGACGCGGGCGGGGTCGTTGTGCATCAGGTCTTCCATGGCGGGCCTCGCTGGGGGATGTCGCCCCCACTCTGCGCGGCGCCTGCCGACGGTCAAGGAAAACCGGATTCGCAGATCGCACAAAATTTACCGTTTGATAAAAAATGAAACCGTGTCAGGCTCGGGGAAACGGAATGCCGCCACGGGGGACGCCACATGCCTGCCCAGCCACAGACCGGACCGGTCGCCGGTCGCTTGCCTGCCGATACGCTGGCACGGAACTTCGCGGACCTGCACCCGCCGCTGAGCGCGCACGAGGCGCGGGTGGCCGCGGATCGCTGCTATTTCTGCCATGATGCGCCCTGCGTCACCGCCTGTCCCACCGAGATCGACATCCCGCTCTTCATCCGCGAGATTCAGGCCGGGCGCCCGGAAACCGCGGCGCGCGAGATCTTCGAGGCGAACATTCTGGGTGGCATGTGCGCCCGGGTCTGCCCGACCGAGGTGCTCTGCGAGGGCGCCTGCGTCCGCGAGGCCGCCGAGGGCAAGCCGGTGCAGATCGGGCTGTTGCAACGCCACGCCACGGACAGCCTGATGGCGCGGCAGGGCCATCCCTTCACCCGCGCAGCCCGCACCGGCAAGCGCGTGGCGGTGGTGGGGGCGGGCCCCGCGGGGCTGTCCTGCGCGCACCGGCTGGCGCGGCACGGGCATGACGTGGTGATTTTCGAGGGCGCGCCGAAACCCGGCGGGCTCAATGAATACGGCATCGCCGCCTACAAGTCGGTCGATGAGTTCGCGGCGCGCGAGGCGGCATGGATCATGGAGATCGGCGGCATCGAACTGCGCCACGGCCAATGGCTCGGAGGCGAGATCACGCTGGAGACGCTTCGGGACGAATATGACGCGGTGTTCCTTGGTATCGGCCTGTCGGGCGTCAACGCGCTGGGCCTCGATGGCCCTGAGGTCGAGGGGATGCACGACGCCGTCACCTTCATCTCGGCGCTGCGCCAGTGCGAGGATCTCTCGACGCTGCCGATCGGCCGCGACGTGGTGGTGATCGGTGGCGGCATGACGGCGATCGACTGCGCGGTGCAGGCCAAGGGGCTGGGGGCCGAGACCGTGACGCTGGTCTATCGCCGCGCGCGGGAGCGCATGGGCGCGAGCCGGTTCGAGCAGGATCTCGCCGCGCAGCGCGGCGTCCGGCTGATCTTCGAAGCTGCGCCCGTGGCGGTCGAGGGCGAGGGACGTCTGAGCGGCGTAGTGTTCGAGCGGATGGGCGAGGGATCCGAGGGGCTGGCGCCCACCGGCGACCGTTTCACCCTGCCGGCGGATCAGATGTTCCGTGCCGTTGGTCAACGCCTCGGCGACGCGAGCGGGTTGAAAACCGTACGTGGAAAAGTTGTGACGCAGGGTAGTGGACGCACCGATATGGACAAGGTCTGGGCCGGTGGAGACTGTGGGGTGGGGGGCGACGACCTGACCGTTACGGCTGTGGCGCAGGGTCGGGATGCCGCCGAAGACATTCACGGCACACTGACGGATTAATAAAATGGCATTTACGGGCATTTTCATTCTGCCGCTTCCGGTCGACGATCAGGACCGCGCGCTGGCCTTCTACCGCGACAGGATCGGCATGGAGGTCGCGCTCGACGCCGATCTCGACGACGACTGGCGCATGATCATGATGAAGCTGCCCGACACCCAGACCAAGATCCAGTTCGCGCGCCGCCAGGAGGTCCGCTACTCCGAGGAAGTGCCGGCGCTCTACCTGGAATGCGCCGATGTCGATGCCGAGACCGAGCGTTTGAAGGGCGAGGGGGTGCGCTTTCTGATGAACCCCACCGAGCTTCCCTGGAGCGATACCGAGCGCTTCGCGATGTTCCTCGACAGCGAGGGCAACACCGTCGTGATACACGCCACACCACCGGAAGGATGATGAGATGGCCGACCTGACCACCCGGTTCCTGGGCATCGAGAGCCCCAACCCGTTCTGGCTCGCCTCGGCGCCGCCTACGGACAAGGAATACAACGTCCGCCGTGCCTTCGAGGCCGGTTGGGGCGGGGTGGTCTGGAAGACCCTCGGGGCCGAGGGGCCGCCGGTGGTCAACGTCAACGGCCCGCGCTACGGCGCCATCTACGGCGCCGATCGGCGGCTTCTGGGCCTCAACAACATCGAGCTGATCACCGACCGCGACCTCGAGACCAATCTCGAGGAGATGGCGCGGGTCAAGGCCGACTATCCCGACCGGGCCCTGATCGCCTCGATCATGGTGCCCTGCGAAGAGGCGGCGTGGAAGGCGATTCTGCCACGGGTCGAGGAAACGAACGCGGACGGCATCGAGCTCAACTTCGGCTGTCCGCATGGCATGAGCGAACGCGGCATGGGCGCGGCGGTCGGGCAGGTCCCCGAATACATCGAGATGGTCGCGCGCTGGTGCAAGCAGTATTACGACCGGCCCGTCATCGTGAAGCTGACGCCGAACATCACCGATGTGCGCAAGCCCGCCGAGGCGGCGCGGCGCGGTGGGGCCGACGCGGTGAGCCTGATCAACACGATCAACTCGATCACCAGCGTCAATCTCGACAGTTTCAGCCCCGAGCCCTCGATCGACGGCAAGGGCAGCCATGGCGGCTATTGCGGCCCGGCGGTCAAGCCGATCGCGCTGTCGATGGTCTCCGAGATCGCGCGGCACGAGGCGACGCGCGGGATGCCAATCTCGGGCATCGGCGGTGTCACCACATGGCGCGACGCGGCCGAGTTCATGGTGCTGGGCGCGGGCAACGTGCAGGTTTGCACCGCCGCCATGACCTATGGTTTTCGGATCGTCGAGGAGATGTGCGCGGGGCTGTCGGACTGGATGGACGAGAAGGGCTACCGCTCGACCGCCGATTTCGTCGGAAAGGCCGTGCCCAACGTCACCGATTGGAAGAACCTCAACCTCAACTACGTCGCCAAGGCGAAGATCGATCAGGATCTCTGCATCAAGTGTGGCCGCTGCTATGCCGCCTGCGAGGACACCAGCCATCAGGCGATCGCGATGACGCCGGACCGAATGTTCGAGGTGATCGACGCGGAATGCGTGGCCTGCAACCTGTGCGTCGATGTCTGCCCGGTGGAGAACTGCATCGACATGGTGCAGATGTCGGCGGGCAGCGTCGATCCACGCACCGGCCGGGTCGTCTCGCCCGATCACGCCGATTGGACCACCCACCCCAACAACCCGATGGCACAGGCGGCCGAGTAGGGCCGTCGCTGTCCATCATGCGCGGCATGGGGCATCCCGCCGGGGCGCGGGCAAGGCGCCTGCGAGAACGGGGCAACGGATCAGGGCGCCGCGCGCAGCGGTTCCAGTACCGCGTCGATGACCCGCTCGAGCCAGGCTTCGGCGGCGGGATAGGGATCGGCGCCGCCCATGATGGTGCGCACCTGCACGTCGAAATCGGCATAATGCTGCGTCAGCGCCCAGACCGAGAAAATCAGGTGATGGGGATCGACCGGCCCGATCCGGCCTGTTTCCGACCACGCTGCGATCACCGCGGCCTTCTCGTCGACCAATGATTTCAGCTCACCCTCTATCACGGGACGCGCGCGCGGCGCGCCTTGCAGGATCTCGTTGGCGAAGAGCCGGCTTTCGCGTGGGTGATGGCGGCTCATGTCGAGCTTGCGCCGCATGTACCGCAGGATCTCCTCGCGCGGCTCGCCCTCCGGGTCCATTTCGCGCAGGGGTGCCAGCCACAGATCCATCAGATCTTCGAGGATTGCGAGGTGCAGCGCCTCCTTGGAGCGGAAATAGTAGAGCAGGTTGGGTTTGGACAGGCCGGCCGTCTGCGCGATCCGGTCGAGCGTCGCGCCGCGAAACCCGCGGGAGGCGAAGACCTCCAAGGCCGCTTCGAGAATGGTGGCCCTGTTGCGGGCCTGAATGCGCGTGCGCGGGGGGGTGTCGGTCATGTATGGTCCTGTGGAACGGGCAACCCGACCCGGCGCCGCCCCGTTTCGCAGCGTTTCGTAATCGATGCGAGGCGAAGGGCACGCGATCCTTGACTGGTTTCGGGACTTTGATAGCGTGAATTTTACCGGGTGGTCAAATCGAAGTCGCAGGCCCCCCTGAGACCCGCAGCGCGTCAAGGAGACCCACATGTCCGCACCCGGTGAGAACCTCAGGATCGACGGCGCGCGGCTTTGGGACAGCCTGATGGAAATGGCCCGGATCGGCCCCGGCGTGGCGGGCGGCAACAACCGTCAGGCCCTCACCGATGCCGATGCCGAAGGGCGCAAGTTGTTCGCAGAGTGGTGCGCGGCCTCGGGGATGTCGATGGGCGTCGACGCCATGGGGTCGATGTTTGCGCGGCGCGAGGGGAGGGAGCCCGACGCGCTGCCGGTCTATGTGGGCTCGCATCTCGACACCCAACCCACGGGCGGCAAGTACGATGGCGTGCTCGGCGTGCTCGGTGGTCTGGAGATCATCCGTACGCTCGACGACATGGCCATCGAAACCCGCCGTCCGATCGTCGTGGTGAACTGGACCAACGAGGAGGGTACGCGTTTCGCCCCCGCGATGCTGGCCTCTGGCGTCCATGCCGGGCAACACGATCTCGACTGGGCCTATGCGCGCGAGGACGCGGAGGGAAAGCGTTTTGGCGACGAGCTTGAGCGGATCGGCTGGAAGGGCGATGAGGAGGTCGGCGCACGGCGGATGCATGCGCTGTTCGAGCTGCATATCGAGCAGGGGCCGATCCTCGAAGCCGAGAGCAAGGAGATCGGCGTCGTCACTCATGGGCAGGGGCTGTGGTGGCTGGAGATCCGACTCACCGGCAGGGAGAGCCATACAGGCTCCACGCCGATGCACATGCGCGTCAATGCCGGGCTCGGCATGGCGCGGATCACCGAGGCCGTGCACCGCATCGCCATGGAGCACCAGCCCGACGCGGTGGGGGCCGTGGGACAGGCCAATGTCTGGCCCAACTCGCGCAACGTGATCCCCGGCCGCGCGGTGTTCACCGTCGACATCCGCTCGCCTGAACAGGCCAAGCTCGACGCGATGCGCGCGGCGGTCGAGGCCGAGGCCGAGCGGATCGCTCGGGAACTGGGTCTTGGGATCGAGATCGAGCCGGTGGGCCATTTCGATCCCGTCACCTTCGATCCGGAGTGCGTCGCCATGGTGCGCGCCGCCGCCGAGCGGCTGGGCCATGCGCATCGCGACATCGTCTCTGGCGCGGGGCACGACGCCTGCTGGGTCGCAGGCGTCGCGCCCACGGCGATGGTGATGTGTCCCTGCAAGGACGGGCTGAGCCACAACGAGGCCGAGGACATCACGCAGGACTGGGCCACCAAGGGCACCGATGTGCTTTTGCACGCGGTGATCGAGGCGGCGGAAGTGGTATCGTGAAGCCATCCCGGCGCATAGGGGGCTTGACCTGCCCCCCATCCAGCCTCTCTGGATCGGGAAGCCGAATTTTCCAGGAGAGACCGATGCCGAGAATGTCCAGACTGTTGCCCGCGCTGGCGCTGCTGCCGCTGCTTGCCGCCTGCGAGGAGGTCGGTACCATGGCCGTCGAGCAACCCGCGCCGGTCTTCCCCGCGCCTGCGCCTGCACCCGTGCCTGCCCCGGCCCCCACGCCGGCGGCGCAGCCTTCTGCGCGCCTTTCGACGCCGGCCCCGGTTGCGACCGCTCCAATTTCCAACTCCGCGCCGTCCGTCACCGAGGCCGCTGTCGCACCGCGACCGGCAGCCGGCGCCGTGGTCGCCTCATCGCCGCAGGAAAACGTCTCGGCACCGCCGGTGGTGCTGGGGGCCCTGTTGCCCGGAACCCCTCCCTCGGCCGTGTTCCAGAACGGCGACGGCTGCTACCTGTTCTCGATCGAACGCACCGAGCCGCTGAGCGGCTACCCGGTGCGCGACTCCAGCGGCACGCCGCTGTGCGAAAACGACGACGGCACGGTGGGACCGCGCCCGTCGAGCTGATCCGGGCAACGGGGGCGATGTCGGCCGGTTTCGCGCCGCCGCCCCCTTCGGCCCGCCACCTCCTTCGAGCCGGGGCGCGTCATCGCGCCCCGGGACGCGCCACGGCCTTCATGCGAGGGGCCGGGCCATGGCAGAGAGGGAAACGGCATGGGCTCCACGGTCATCAGGAACGGCACGATCGTCACGGCGGATCTGACCTACGAGGCGGACCTGCTGATCGAGGGCGGTCGCATCGCCGCGATCGGCAAGGGGCTCGCGGGAGACGAGACGCTCGATGCGACGGGCTGCTACGTGATGCCCGGCGGCATCGACCCGCACACGCATCTGGAGATGCCCTTCATGGGCACCCATTCCACGGATGATTTCGGCTCGGGCACCCGCGCGGCATTGGCGGGTGGCACGACGATGGTGGTCGATTTCGCCCTGCCGAGCCCCGGTCAGAGCCTGCTCGACGCGCTGAAGGTCTGGCACAACAAGTCGGGGCAGGCGGCCTGCGACTACTCCTACCACATGGCGATCACCTGGTGGGATCGGCAGGTCTTCGACGAGATGGAGGCTGTGGTGCGCGACCACGGCATCACCACCTTCAAGCATTTCATGGCCTACAAGGGTGCCTTGATGGTCAATGATGACGAGCTCTTCGCGAGCTTCCGCCGCTGCGCAGAGCTGGGGGCGATCCCGATGGTGCATGCCGAGAACGGCGACGTGGTGGCCGAGTTGCAGGCCAAGCTTCTGGCCGAAGGCAACACCGGCCCCGAGGCGCATGCCTATTCGCGACCCTCATCCGTCGAGGGCGAGGCGACCAATCGGGCGATCATGATCGCCGATATGGCAGGTGTCCCGCTCTATGTCGTGCACGTCTCCTGCGAGGAAGCGCACGAGGCGATCCGGCGGGCCAAGATGAACGGCAAGCGGGTCTGGGGCGAACCGCTGATCCAGCACCTGATTCTCGACGAGGGCGAATACGCCCACCCCGATTGGGACCACGCCGCGCGCCGGGTGATGAGCCCGCCCTTCCGCGACAAGAAGCATCAAGACAGCCTCTGGGCCGGTCTCGCCTCCGGCACGCTCTCGGTCGTAGCCACCGATCACTGCGCCTTCACCACCGAGCAGAAGCGCAACGGCGTGGGTGACTTCACCAAGATCCCCAACGGCACCGGCGGGCTCGAGGACCGGATGCCGCTTCTGTGGACGCATGGCGTGAACACCGGCCGGATCACCATGAACGAGTTCGTGGCCGTGACCTCGACCAACAGCGCCAAGATCCTCGGCTGCTACCCGAAGAAGGGCGCGATCCTCGTCGGAGCCGATGCCGACATCGTCGTGTGGGATCCGCAGAAGGAAAAGGCCATCACAGTTTCGATGCAGGCCTCGGCGATCGACTACAACGTCTTCGAGGGCCAGCGGGTCAAGGGCCTGCCGCGCTATGTATTGAGCCGCGGTCATGTCTCGCTGCGCGACGGCGCGCTGGATGCGCATGAGGGCCACGGCGCATTCGTCGCGCGTGAGTCACAGGGCCCGGTGAGCCGCGCGCTGTCCTCGTGGAAGGCGCTGACCGCGCCGCGCCCGGTCGAACGTTCGGGCATCCCGGCGAGCGGGGTGTGAGAATGGCGGAGCGGGGGGCGTGCCGATGATGAACGCGCCGATCCCCCAGACCGTCATCTCGGCGCGCGGCGTCGACCTCACCTTCGACACCAATGACGGGTCGGTGCATGCGCTCAGGAGCGTGGATCTCGACATCGGCAAGGGCGAATTCGTCTCCTTCATCGGGCCTTCGGGCTGCGGCAAAACCACCTTCCTGCGGGTGGTCGCCGCGCTGGAGACGCCGACGGCGGGAACGGTGTCGGTCAACGGCATGACCCCGGACGAGGCCCGGCGTGCGCGCGCATATGGCTATGTGTTCCAAGCAGCGGGGCTCTATCCATGGCGCACGATCGGCGGCAACATCGCGCTGCCGCTCGAGATCATGGGTTTCGATCGCGCCGAGCGGACGCGGCGGGTGCGCGAGGTGATGCAGTTGGTGGAACTGAGCGGCTTCGAAAAGAAGTATCCCTGGCAGCTGTCGGGCGGCATGCAGCAGCGCGCGAGCATCGCCCGCGCGCTGGCCTTCGATGCCGAGATCCTGCTCATGGACGAACCCTTCGGCGCGCTCGACGAGATCGTGCGCGACCGGCTCAACGAGGAACTTCTCAGGCTCTGGGCCGCGACCGGCAAGACCACGCTCTTCGTGACCCACTCAATCCCCGAGGCGGTATATCTCTCCACGAAGATCGTGGTGATGAGCCCGCGTCCCGGCCGGATCACCGATGTGATCGACAGCCCGCTGCCGCGCGAGCGTCCGCTCGAGATTCGCGACAGCCCCGAATTCATCGAGATCGCGCATCGGGTGCGGGAGGGGCTCAGGGCCGGTCATGCCGAGCACTAGGAAAAGCCCCCCGGCCACACGGCCCGAGGGACCCTTGGCGGGGTGACTTCACACACGGTCATCGGCCCTCCAGCCTGTACCGTGCGCTCAGGAAAGCAGCTGATGATTACTTTACTCTTACAACACTCGTGTCGAACCGGTCCCGATGTTCCGGCGGCGGTCCGGTGTGAAAGGGCGCGGTTCGAGTATTTGAGGAATGAAGACACACGGGTGCGCGCATGAGCCGATACGGACCGCTCCTCGTGCTCGTCGCGGCGCTCTTTGCGTTGTGGTACGCCGCCGCCGTACCGATGAACATCCGCGAGGCGCTCAGCGCCGCCGAGCGCAACGGCGTGGTGGTCGAACCCGCCACCGCGATCGAGCGGCGCGACGCGAACGCTTTGGGGCTCGTCGCGGTCAACCCGGCGCAGATCCCTGCCGCTTGGGCACAGGACCGGCCCCGGCTGCCGGCGCCGCATCAGATCGTGGGCGAGCTGTGGCAGAGCGTGGTGATGGAGGAGATCGAGGGGCGGCGCGGGCTGCTGAAATCCGGAAGCCTGTCGAATCGCGGCCTCCTGCTGCACGCTTGGATCACCTTGTCGGCCACCGCGCTGGGCTTTGTCATCGGCACCGTGGCAGGGGTCCTGCTGGCCGTCGGCATCGTCCATTCGCGCACCATGGAACGTTCGGTGATGCCTTGGGCCATCGTCAGCCAGACCGTGCCGATCGTGGCGCTGGCGCCGATGATCGTGGTGGTGCTCTATTCGGTCGGGCTGCAGGGGCTGCTGCCCAAGGCCATCATCTCTGCCTATCTGTCCTTCTTCCCGGTGGTGGTCGGCATGGTGAAGGGGCTGCGCGCGCCTGACGCGATGCAGACCGACCTGATGCGCACATGGGACGCCTCCGGCTGGCAGGTGTTGACGCGGCTGAGGCTGCCCGCCTCGATGCCCTATCTCTTCGCATCGCTGAAGATCGCAGTGGCCGCCGCCCTCGTTGGTGCCATCGTCGGCGAGTTGCCGGTGCAGGGCGGGGGGCTTGGAGCGCGGATGCTCGCGGGAAGCTACTATGGACAGACCGCGCAGATATGGGCGGCGCTGCTGCTGGCGGCGGCGCTGGCGGCCGGGCTCGTCGCGGCGATCGGCGGTGCACAACGGCTGGCGTTGCGGCGCATGGGAGGGGCGGCATGAGCGCGGCGATCCTCGCGCTGGCCCTGTGGCTCGGGCTCTGGGCGCTCAATGTCTGGCTTGCCACGGGACCGCTGTCGAATCGGATCTGGGCCCGCATGGCGGTGCCCCTGCTGTTCGGGATCACCATCCTGATCCTGTGGGAGATCGCGGTGCGCGCGCTGCAGGTGCCGCTGGTCATCCTGCCGCCGCCGAGCCAGATCGGCGCGCGCTTCGCCGAAAGCCTGCCGCTGCTCTGGGGTGATTTCGTGCAGACGATCCTGCGCGGCGCGCTCTCGGGCTATGCGATCGGCTGCAGCGCGGCCTTCCTCACCGCGATCGCCGTCGACCGTTTCGTGTTCCTGCAGCGCGGGTTGCTGCCACTGGCGAGCTTCATGGCCGCGCTGCCGATCGTCGGCACCGCGCCGATCCTGGTGATGTGGTTCGGCTTCGACTGGCAGTCCAAGGCCGCCGTGGTGGTGGTCATGGTGTTCTTTCCGATGCTGGTGAACACAGTGGCGGGCCTCGCCGAGACCTCCGCCATGCAGCGCGACCTGATGAAAAGCTGGGGCGCGAGCTATTGGTCGGGGCTGGTGAAGCTGCGTCTTCCGGCGGCGATGCCCTTCATCTTCAACGGGCTCAAGATTTGCACCACGCTGGCGCTGATCGGGGCCATCGTGGCCGAGTTCTTCGGCTCGCCGACGCTGGGCCTCGGGTTTCGGATCACCACCTCGGTGGGGCAGCTCGCGCTCGACATGGTCTGGGCCGCGATCCTCGTCGCGGCGTTGGCGGGCACCGGCCTTTACGGGCTGGTGGCGCTTATCGAACGGGGGGTGACCTTCTGGCATCCTTCGCAACGCGGATAACCTACAGAGCCCGCGAACCGGGCCATCAACAGCAATCGGAGGTCGACTAGGATGAAACGGATGATGATGGCCGCGGCAGCGGCAGGCGCGCTGATGGCGGGAACGATGCCCGCCATGGCGCAGGACCCCGACGAGGTCCGGCTGCAGCTGCAATGGGTCACGCAGGCGCAGTTCGCGGGCTACTACGTGGCGCTCGAGGAGGGGTTCTACGAAGAGGAGGGCCTCGACGTCGAGATCCTGCCCGGAGGCCCCGACATCGCGCCTCCGCAGGTGCTTGCCGGCGGTGGGGCCGACGTGATGCTCAACTGGATGCCTTCGGCGCTGGCCGCGCGCGAAAAGGGGCTGCCGGTGGTGAACATCGCCCAGCCCTTCGCCAGCTCGGGGCTGATGCTCACTTGCTGGAAGGACACGGGCATCACCGGCCCGCAGGACTTCAAGGGCAAGACCATCGGCGTCTGGTTCTTCGGCAACGAATATCCGTTCCTGAGCTGGATGAGCCAGGAGGGCATCCCGACCGAGGGCGGCGAGGAGGGCGTGACGGTTCTCAAGCAGGGCTTCAACGTCGACCCGCTGATCCAGCGGCAGGCCGACTGCATCTCGACCATGACCTACAACGAATACGGCCAGGTGCTCGACGCGGGCATCTCCGAGGACGAGCTCGTTACCTTCAAATACGAGGACATGGGCGTGGCCACGCTCGAGGACGGGATGTGGGTGCTTGAGGAGAACCTCGAAGACCCGGAGTTCGTCGACAAGATGACTCGCTTCGTGCGCGCCTCGATGAAGGGGTGGAAATGGGCGGAGACGAACCCCGAAGAGGCCGCGATGATCGTGCTCGACAATGATGAAACCGGCGCGCAGACAGAGGCGCATCAGGTGCGGATGATGGGCGAGATCGCCAAGCTGACCGAGGGGTCGGACGGCAGCCTCGACGAGGCCGCCTATCAGCGCACGGTCGACACGCTGCTCGCCGGGGGCTCGGATCCGGTGATCTCGCAGGTACCGGATGGTGCATGGACCTCCCGGATCACCGACGAAGCGCTGAAATAACATGACGGGCGGGGCCCTCAGGGGCCCTGCCGTTTTCCCGGTTCTGGTCAGTCTCGGAACTCTTCGCTAGACCTTGGGCAACAGGATCGGAGAGTTGGTTATGCGCGTTCTCGTGACAGGTGGAGCAGGCTACATCGGCAGCCATACGCTGGTGGAGCTTCTGAGGCAGGGCCACGAGGTGGCCTGCGTCGACAATTATTCCAACGGCGCGCCCGAGGCGCTGCGCCGGGTGGGCGAATTGGTGCCCGAAGGCGAGATCGAGGCGCATGAGGCCGACATCCGCGACACCGCGGCGCTCGACCGCATCTTCGATGCCTTCCGCCCCGAGGCGGTGATCCATTTCGCCGGCCTCAAGGCGGTCGGCGAGAGCGTCGAGAAGCCGGTCGAGTATTACGACGTCAACGTTACCGGCACGCTGTCTCTCCTGCGGGCGATGGACCGCGCGGGCTGCGGGCGCATCATTTTCTCGTCCTCGGCCACGGTTTACGGCGAGCCGGTATTCCTGCCCTACACGGAGGAGCACCCGCTGGCCCCCACCAGCGTCTATGGGCATACCAAGCGCATGGCCGAGCAGATTTTGACGGACTGGGCCGTGGCGCGCACCGAAGCCTCGGTGATGCTGCTGCGCTATTTCAACCCGGTGGGCGCGCACGCTTCGGGGCGGATCGGCGAGGATCCGGCAGGCATTCCCAACAATTTGATGCCGTTCCTCGCCCAGGTGGCAACCGGACGACAGGCCAAGTTGCGGATCTTCGGCGACGACTATCCGACCCCGGATGGGACCGGTGTGCGCGATTACATCCACGTGGTCGATCTCGCCCGCGCCCATGTCGCGGCGCTCGAACGCGCCTGCCGGGCCGCAGGTACCGAAACCTACAACATCGGGACGGGGCAGGGCTATTCCGTGCGGGAGATGCGCGAGGCCTTCTCCAGGGCGGTGGGACGCGAGCTGCCCTTTGAGGTGCTGCCGCGCCGGGCGGGCGATATCGCCGAGATGCAATCCGACTGCGCTCGCGCCGCGCATCATCTGGGATGGCGGGCCGAGCTCGGGATCGAAGAGATGGCGCGCGACCTGTGGAACTGGCAGTCCGCCAACCCGCAGGGCTATGCCACAGCCACCGACGTGAACGAGGATCAGGTGGCGGGAATCTGATCGCGGCCGTCGAGCCGGGGCACGGGGCGGTTGACCAGTACCGTGCCTCCCTCGACCCAGCGCGCCACCACGGCGCGTAGCGCGTCGTCATTGCTCTCGGCCACGGCGGCGCGCAGCGCCTTCATCCCGGCGGCCACCTCGATCTCGCTCAGATGCGCCTCACGCGCGAGCATGATCTTGGGGTGCGGCGTGCCGATCTGGTTCTTGCCGATGAGAAGCTCCTCATGCAGCTTCTCGCCCGTGCGCAGGCCGGTGAGGTGGATCTCGATATCGCCGTCGGGATGCGTCTCGTCGCGGACGGTGTAGCCGGCCGCCTCGATCATCTGGCGCGCGAGATCGTAGATCTGCACCGGGGCCCCCATGTCGAGCACGAAGACGTCGCCACCGGTGGCGAAGGTGCCCGCGACGAGCACGAGGCGCGCGGCCTCGGGGATCGTCATGAAGTAGCGCGTCACCTCGCGGTGGGTGAGCGTGACCGGCCCGCCCTTGCAGATCTGGTCGTGAAACAGCGGGATCACCGATCCCGAGGAGCCCAACACGTTGCCGAAGCGGACCATCGAGTAGATCGTACCCTCGGAGCGGTTGGCGAGGTCCTGCACGACCAGCTCAGCCATGCGCTTGGAGGCGCCCATCATGTTCTTGGGGCGCACCGCCTTGTCGGTCGAAATGAGGATGAACCGCGTCACGCCCGCCTCGCCGGCAGCAAGCGCGAGCGTGTGGGTGCCCAGCACGTTGTTGGCGAAACCCGCGACCGGGTTCTGCTCGACCAGCGGCACGTGCTTGTAGGCGGCGGCATGCAGAACGATGTCGACGCCGTGATCCGCCAGAACACGCCGCACCAACGGCGCGTCGCAGACCGAGCCGAGCACGGGGACGATCTCGACCCGAAGGTCCATGGCCAAGGCCGACAGCTCCTGATCGAGCTTGTAGAGCGCCAGTTCCGACAGCTCGAACAACACCAGCCGCCGTGGTCGGCAGGCCAGGATTTGGCGGCACAACTCGGAGCCGATCGATCCCCCGGCACCGGTGATCAGCACCGAACCGCCACGATAGGTCTCCGACCCGCCGGGCAGTTCCGCGTCGAGCGGCGCGCGACCAAGAAACTGGCCGGGCACCACGGGGCGCAGCTGTTCGACCAAGGGCACGCCATTGCCGGCGAGCTGGGCGAAGGAGGGCAGGGTCTGCACGTTGAGGCCCTTTTCCTCGAGCTGATGCGATAGCTGCGCGAGCCGCGCCCGCGGCACCGAGGGCATGGCCAGAAGCACCCGGTCCACGCGCTTGGTGCGCACGAGGCGTGCGATCGCGGCGGGGGCGTGCACGTGCAGACCCTGCACGATTGCGCCCTGCAGCATCTTGTTGTCGTCGATATAGGCCACGGGGCGCACCGTTTCGTCGGTCCTGAGCGCTGCCACGAGCTGCTGGCCGGTGCGCCCGGCGCCGTAGACCAGCACCCTGAGCTTGGGCCGCTGGCGATAGGCGTTGAGCACCAGCTTGAGCATCATCGCCCGGCTGCTGACCACCAAGAGCAGATAGACCATGGAAAACGTGACGAAGGTGGCGCCCGGCGTGACGCCGCCGCCCGCCCGCTCGATCAGGCCGGCGGAGAGACCCAGAAGCGCCGCATGGATCGCCGATAGCGCGATGGCCCGGCTTTCATAGGCCTTGAGCTGCACGCGGTGGATGTTCATGCCGATCTCGATCAGCGCGCAGAGCGCCATCAGGACCGGGACCAGCAGCCAGCCACGCATCATGTGGGCGCTGTCGGGAAGTGCGTTGAGCTGCAGCGTCATTGCCAGAAGCATCGCAACCGGCACGAGCAACACGTCGTTGGTCAGGATCAACCATTGCTTCGTGGCGCGCGACAGGCGCGTGATGACGCCAAGCATTTCCATCGCTTTGCCCATTTTTCTGAAAAAGCCGTCCCAAGCGCCGTGATCCCCCGCGGCCGCTTTCGCTGTGTCCGGCCGCATCATGACAACTCTGCCCATATGTTAATCCGACGCCACGTCATAGATCAATCGCGGTTGGCGGGAACCCGCCGAGTGCTGTGGGCCGGGGCCTCGCGCAACATGCGTCCGTCGCGCCGGCGCAGCACCGCGCGCATGGTCTGCGCCAGGATCCACAGGTCGAGGCCGACACTTGCATGGCGCTGGTACAGCATGTCGAGTGCGGCCTTGCGCGGCACGCATCGGCGCCGATAGACCGCGTCGGTCTCCTCTGGCGACCGGCAGGCCGCGAGCAGGCGCTCTTCGGTAGCGTGGTAGCGCAGGCTTGCCAATCCGGTGATCCCCGGCCGCGAGCGTAGCACCCTCTCATAGAGCGCGGGAAAGGCGTCGACATAGATGCGTAGCGGCGGGCGCGGCCCCACAAGGCTGATGTCGCCCCGGATCACGTTCCATAGCTGCGGCAACTCGTCCGCACGGCTGCGGCGAAGCAGCCGGTGCAGTCGTGACATGCGCGCCGACTTGTCGCCGCCGGTCACGCCGGTGGCGCGGGTGCCATAGGCGGCGGGGCGCATCGTGCGCAGCTTGATCAAACCGAACGCCTCATGGGGCGTGCGCATCCGTTCGGCAATGTAGAAGACCGGCCGGCCCTCGACTGCCAGGAGCACCAGCATCAGCGCCGCCAGTAGCGGCCAGAGCAGCGCCAGCAACAGGATCGAGACCACCAGATCGAAGGCCCGCTTGCCCGCTGTCATGCGAGGTTCCATCCAGCGAGCCGGGCCTCGGCCACCAGCGCCGGGGCCCGGGCCGGGGCCACGGGCCCCGTGATCGCAGCGAGACGCGCGGTGTCGAGCCGGGTCCGGGGCAGCGCGTTTTCGGGGGCGGGGCGCCACTGCCAGCGTGCCCCTGCGGAGGAGAGGATTTCCTCCATGCCGACATCGCCCGGCTGGGCGAGGTTCAGGATCGCGGGCAAGGCGGGGGCCTCGATCAGAACCGACAGCAGCCGAGCCAGCGTCAGCGGGCCGACATAGGCGCGGCGCGGTGCCGCGCCGTCGGCAAAGCGGTCGAGGGTCACCGGACCCGTGCCCATCGACCCGAACAGCTGATCGCAGCCCGCCACGTTGGCAAGCCGCAGGCAGCAAGCGGCTGGGGCGTCGGGGCCGATAGCTGCGATTTCGCGCGCGATCACGTGCTCCATCTCCAGCTTGGCCGCGCCATAGGCGGCCGCAGGGCTCGCGCTCTCTTCGCGGCAGGCATCCGTCGCCCGGCCATAAACTGCGGCCGAAGACATCAGCAGCACCGGTCCGAGCCTGTCCCGCGCGGCCAGCCGCAGCGCGGCACGGGCGAGATACGCATTCCCGGCCAGTTCCTCGGACGTCCCGCCGGTGACCCCGGCGAGCACGATGACCCCGCGCACCGGGCGCGGCAGCGGTGGCGGCGTCTCGCGCATGTCCCAGGCAAAGTCACCCCGCCTGCCGTGCCACAGCGCGGCACGGCCTTCGGGCCAGTGTCCGCCATCGGCAAGACATCGCAAGGCCCGGCCAAGCCGGCCGGTGCTTCCGAGAATCAGGGGGCCTGTATGGTGCGGAGCCGTGTCCATGGTTTCGGCTAGCCGATCGAGGCCGGCAAAACCAGATGCCGCTAGCTCGGGAATGCCTTGCGGGCCCCGATCAGTCGCAAGGTGCCGCTCAGATAGCACAGCGATCCGAAGATCCAGGCCAGCGGCGCGAACCAGCCCGGCAGCAGGCACAGCGCAACGAAAAAGCCGATCGTTTCGGTGCCTTCGAGCAGCCCGTTCGAGAAATAGAGCGATTTCACCCCCTGCGCCGAGGTCCGCAGACCCCGCTTTTCGGCAAGGACCGCGTAGCCCAGAAAGGTCGTGCCGTTGAAGTAGAAGGCAGCAAGCAGAAATCCGCCCGCGGCACCGTTGCCGCCGGGATCGGCCAGCACGAAGGATAGCGGGATCGCACCGTAGAAGGCGAAATCGGCGGCGATGTCGAGATAGCCGCCCCAATCGGTGCGCCGGGTCGCCCGCGCCACCGCCCCGTCGAGACCGTCGGCCAGCCGCGACGCCAGAAGCGGCCCCAGGGCCCACAACGGCGCATCCAGTGCGATCATCGCTGCCGCCACCAAACCCAGCGTCAGTCCCGCGAGCGTCACCGCGTCGGCTGTGACGCCCGCGCGCGCCAAGGCCCCGCCGATGGCGTTGAGCGGCGGATCGATCAGGCGGCGGGCGGCGGCGTCGAGCATCTGGGCGGCTTTCTGAAGGGGCGTTTCATCATCGCGCCGCGCCGCCGGGGCGTCCAGCGCGGTGCCCGGCGATGACATGATGGTGAGGACGCGTCACGCCGCGACGCCAGGTGAAACTGCTGCGCACCGCGTCGCGGCGGTCGGAAAGGATCACATCGTGTCGTCGATGATCGGCTGCATCGAGACATAGGTGGAGGTGCCCGCGACCCCCGGCAGGGCCGAGATCTTGGTGCCGAGCACCTCGCGGTAGCTGCGGATGTCGCGGGTGCGCACCTTGAGCAGGTAATCGAAGCTGCCCGCGATCAGGTGGCACTGCTCGACCTCGGTGATCAGCCGCACGGCCGCGTTGAAGGCGCTGAGCGATTTCTCGGTCGTGTCGGCCAGCCGCACCTCCACGAAGGCGACGTGGTCGAGTCCGAGCTTGGCCGGGTCGATCACCGTTCGAAACCCGCGAATCACACCCTTTTCCTGCAGCCGCTTCAGCCGCACCTGGCAGGGGCTCTTCGACAGCCCCACCCGGATCGCAAGCTCGGTGACCGGAAGCCGAGCGTTTGCTGCCAATTCGGCGAGAATGCGGTAGTCCGTGCGGTCTAGATGGCTGCCAGTGTCGGAATTGCTCATCTTTCGTCCCGCGATTGGCGAAGTATTCAACGCAAAAAGCGCGTTTTCCTTCGATCTTCGGGAAACGCGCCTTAGCTCATCAGGAGTAGAATGATCCGGAATTTTACTCAAGGGGGTCCGCCAATGAGCGAGCTTGTCGATCTGCGCCACCGCATCCGTGCCGATCATCGTCGCGACGAGACCGCGGTTCTTGCCGATCTGATGGCCGCCAACCCGATCTCCGAGGGTCTGCGCGCCGCCGCCACCCGCCGCGGTGCCGCGCTGGTGCGCGCGATCCGCAACGACACGCGCCCCGGCATCATGGAAGCGTTCCTTGCCGAATACGGCCTTTCGACCCGCGAAGGCATCGCGCTGATGTGCCTTGCCGAGGCGCTCTTGCGGGTGCCCGACGCCAAGACCATCGACGCGCTGATCGACGACAAGATCACGCCTTCGGACTGGAGCGCGCATCTTGGAAAGGCGGCCTCGCCGCTGGTCAACGCCTCGACCTGGGCGCTGATGCTGACCGGCAAGGTGCTCGACGAGAAGGGTGAGGGGCTGGGCCTTGTGCTGCGCCGCGCGATCAAGCGTCTGGGCGAGCCGGTGATCCGTGCCGCGACCTATGCCGCCATGCGCGAGATGGGCAAGACCTTCGTGCTGGGCCGCGACATTGACGAGGCGATCAAGCGCAGCCAAGGCCCGGTGAAGAGCGGCGTGACCTATTCCTACGACATGCTGGGCGAGGCCGCGCTGACCGCGAAGGACGCCGCAGGCTTCATGAAGAGCTACGAGAACGCGATCGCGCGGATCTCCGAGGAGGCCACCGCGCCCGACATCCGCGACAATCCGGGCATCTCGGTCAAGCTTTCTGCGCTGCATCCGCGCTACGAGGAGGCCCAGCGCGAGCGGGTCATGGCCGAGCTGGTGCCGCGCCTGACCAAGCTGGCCCGCGCCGCCAAGGCGGGCAACATGGGTCTCAACGTCGATGCCGAGGAGGCCGACCGGCTGGACCTGTCGCTCGACATCATCGAGGCGGTGCTGTCGGCCCCCGAGCTCGCCGGCTGGGACGGCTTCGGCGTCGTGGTACAGGCCTTCGGCCGCCGCGTCGGCCCGGTGATCGACTGGCTCTACGCCCTGTCGGAAAAGCTCGATCGCAAGATCATGGTCCGCCTCGTCAAGGGCGCCTATTGGGACACCGAGATCAAGCGCGCGCAGGTCGAGGGGCTCGAGGATTTCCCGGTCTTCACGGAGAAGGCCGCGACCGACGTGGCGTGGCTCTCCTGCGCCAAGCGGCTCTTGGACATGACCGACCGGATCTATCCGCAGTTCGCGACCCACAACGCCCATTCCGTCGCCGCCGTCATGGAGATGGCGGGCGAACGCCGCGATTTCGAGTTCCAGCGCCTGCATGGAATGGGCGAGGCACTTCATGACAAGCAGATCGAGTCGGACGCGACGCGACTGCGCATCTATGCCCCCGTCGGCGCGCATCGCGACCTGCTCGCCTATCTGGTGCGTCGCCTGCTGGAGAACGGCGCGAACTCCAGCTTCGTGAACCAGATCGTCGACGAGAAGGTGCCAGCCGAGGTGGTCGCCGCCGATCCGTTCGAAAAGCTGGGCGGCCCGCGCCCCAAGGTGCTGCGCGATCCGCGTGCGCTGTTCCAGCCCGAGCGCGAGAATTCGCGTGGCTGGGATCTCACCGCGGTCGACGCGCTGGCCGAATTCGACGCCGGGCGCGCGGCCTTCCGCGATGCCAAATGGCGCTCCGAGCCGATCCTCGCCACCGAGGAGGCCGCCGAAGGGGCCGAGGTGCTGCCCGTCACCAACCCCGCCGATCCGTCGGACGTGGTGGGCGAGGTGATGATGTCGTCCGAAGCCGATGTCGAGAATGCCATCGCCCACGCGCGCCGCTGGCAAGCCCCGGCTTCGACCCGCGGCACCGCGCTGCGTCGGGCAGCCGACCTGTTCGAAGAGAACGCGCACGAGTTCTTCGCGCTCACCGCGCGCGAAGCGGGCAAGACGCCCAAGGACGCCGTGGCCGAACTGCGCGAGGCGGTCGATTTCCTGCGCTACTACGCGGCGCGCGGCGAGGAGTTGAAGGACCCGGCGCGCGGCACCTTCGCCTGCATCAGCCCTTGGAACTTCCCGCTGGCAATCTTCACCGGCCAAGTGGCCGCGGCGCTCGCTGCCGGAAACGCCGTGCTGGCCAAACCGGCGGAATCCACGCCGCTCACCGCGGCGCTGGGCGTGCGGCTGCTGCACGAGGCCGGTGTGCCGCGCGACGCGCTGCAGCTCCTGCCCGGCGCGGGCAAGGTGGTAGGCGCCGCGATCACCTCCGACCCGCGCATCGCAGGCGTGTGCTTCACCGGTTCCACCGAGACGGCGATCGGCATCGACCGCGCCATGGCCGCCAACATGGACCCGACCGCGCCGCTCATCGCAGAGACCGGCGGTCTCAACGCGATGATCGTCGACAGCACCGCGCTGCCCGAGCAGGCGGTGCGCGATATCGTCAACTCCGCCTTCCAGTCGGCCGGTCAGCGCTGCTCGGCGCTCCGGATGCTGTACCTGCAGGAGGATATCGCCGAGCATTTCCTCGAAATGCTCAAGGGCGCGGCCGAGGAGATGGGCATCGGTGATCCGTGGAGCCACGCCACCGATGTGGGGCCGGTCATCGACGCGCGCGCCGAGAAGGGCATCGTCGAGCATCTTGAGAAGGCCAAGCGGGAGGGGCGCCTCATGTGGCAGCTCGACACGCCTGCCAAGGGCCATTTCATTGGCCCGGCCCTGATCAAGCTGGGCGGCATCGAGGATCTGGAGCGCGAGATCTTCGGCCCCGTGCTGCACGTCGCCACCTTCAAGGCGGGCGAGATCGACGCCGTGATCGACGCGGTGAACGCCACCGGTTACGGCCTTACCTTCGGTCTGCACACCCGCATCGACGAACGGGTCGAGCAGGTGACGCAGCGCGTGGAGGTCGGCAACCTCTACGTCAACCGCAACCAGATCGGTGCCATCGTCGGCTCCCAGCCCTTTGGCGGCGAGGGCCTGTCCGGCACCGGCCCCAAGGCAGGCGGGCCGCGCTACGTCGCGCGCTTCACCGAGCCGATGCGCATCGCCTCTCTGCCCGCGAACGGGCGCGAAGTTCCAAGCCGGAAGGTACAGACGCTTCTGGATGCCGCCACCCCCGATCTCGACCGGCGCGATACCGTCACCCTTCCGGGGCCGACCGGCGAATCGAACCGGCTTTCGGTGGTGCCGCGCGGCACGGTGCTGTGCCTTGGCCCCTCGGTCGAGGAGGCGCAGGCCCAGATCGAGGCCGCCCATGCCGTGGGCTGCGCCGCCGTGGGCATCGCTCCGGGGCTGTCGGGCGAGAACATTCTCGATGGCACGCTCGATCCCGTAGCCCTCGAGGGGCTTTCGGGCTTCGATGCCGTCGTCCTGCGCGGCGGTGCCGAAGCCTTGCGTCCCCTGCGTCAGGCTCTGGCCAATCGCGAGGGCAAGCGCATCCCGCTCCTTTCCGAGGAGGATTTCGCGCTGCGGCTCCAGCTTGAGCGGCATGTCTGCGTCGACACCACGGCAGCGGGCGGCAACGCCAGCCTGCTGGCCAGCGTCGGTTGAGAACGACGGGAGCCTGAACGCCTCGATATCTACGCGACGCATGGCGCGCAGGTGACGGCAAGGAAGAGAAACGGCGTTGCTCGGGAGAGTGACGCCGTTTCTGCTTTTGGCCTCCGCGGTTGCCAGTGTCACGGCGTTGTGTCGCCAAGCTGTAAAAAACAGGGACTGCGTTTCACCGCATCGCGTTTAGACTTTGCATGTCATTAGCCAGGGGAGGGGCGCATGACGATGCGAATGTCGCTCGACGACAAGTACACGGCGGAGACAGGTCATGTCTTCCTGACCGGAATACAGGCGCTGGTGCGCCTGCCGATGACCCAGATGCGGCGCGACCGCGCGGCGGGGCTCAATACCGGCACCTTCATCTCGGGATATCGCGGCTCGCCCTTGGGCGGATACGATCAGCAGCTGATGGCTGCGCGGAAGCGTCTCGACCCGCTCGACATCGTGTTCCAGCCCGGCGTCAACGAGGATCTCGCCGCCACCGCGGTCTGGGGCAGCCAGCAGCTTGGCCTGTCCGAGGGCGCGAGGAAGGATGGGCTCTTGGGCTTGTGGTACGGCAAGGGACCGGGCGTTGATCGCTCCGGCGATGTGCTCAAGCACGCCAACGCGGCGGGCACCTCGGCCAATGGCGGTGTGCTGGCCTTTGCGGGAGACGACCACACCTGCAAGTCGTCGTCGATCCCGCACCAGTCGGACCACGCCTTCATCTCGGCCCTGATGCCGATGTTGTATCCCAGCTCCGTGCACGAGTTTCTCGAGCTGGGTCTCCTCGGCATCGCCATGTCACGCTACTCGGGCTGCTGGGTCGGCTACAAGGTGACCTCCGAGACGGTCGAGACCTCCACGGTGGTCGATCTCGGGCAAGAGCGGCGGCAGTTCCTGCGGCCCACGGATTTCGAGATGCCCGAGGGCGGGTTGAACCTGCGCTGGCCGGACGCGCCACTCGATCAGGACGAGCGGCTGCAGGAATACAAGGGCTTTGCGGCGCTGGCCTTCGCCCGCGCCAACCGCGTCGATCAGGTGACCATCGACACGCCCGATGCCCGTTTCGGCATCGTCGCCTCGGGCAAGGCCTATGAGGACGTCCGGCAAGCGCTGGCCGAGATGGGGCTGGGGCCTGATGAATGGCAGGCGATCGGCCTCAGGCTCTACAAGGTGCGCATGCCCTGGCCGCTGGAGCCCGAGGGCATCCGGCATTTTTCCGAAGGTCTTGAGGAGGTGCTGATCGTCGAGGAGCGCCGCGAGATCATCGAGAACCAGATCAAGCAGCAACTTTTCAACTGGCGCGCCGACGTGCGGCCGCGGATCATCGGCAAGCATGACGAGAAGGACCGGCCTTTCCTGTCGCTGAGCCAAGGGCTCACCGTGGGTTCGGTCGGTCGCGCCATCGCCGACCGATTGCTGCACATCGACCTGCCCGAAGGGCTGCACGACCGGATCGAGGCCGAGCTGCGTCGGCTCGAGGCGGGCCATGCGCGGGGGCAGGCGCACGAGGCGCCGATCACCCGGCTGCCGCATTACTGCCCCGGCTGCCCGCACAACACCTCGACCAAAGTGCCCGAAGGCTCCAAGGCGATGGCGGGGATCGGTTGCCACTACATGGTGCAGTGGATGGACCGGAACACCGAGACCTTTACCCACATGGGCGCCGAGGGCGTGCCATGGACCTCGATCGGCAGGTTCACCGAGGAAAAGCACCGCTTCGTGAATCTCGGCGACGGCACCTTCTTTCATTCTGGCCATCTCGCGATCCGCCAGTCGGTCGCGGCCCGCGCCAACATCACCTACAAGATCCTCTACAACGACGCGGTCGCAATGACCGGCGGCCAGAAGGTCGATGGCCCGCTCTCGCCCGAGCAGGTGACCCACCAGGTCGCGCATGAGAACGTGGCCAGGATCGTGCTGCTCTCGGATCATCCCGAGAACTACGACCGCGTCGATCTCGCGCCCGGCACCGAGATCCGACACCGCGACGATATCGACGCGGTGATGAAGGAGCTGCGCGAGATCGAGGGCGTCACGGTCATGGTCTATGTCCAGACCTGCGCGGCCGAGCTGCGCCGCCGCCGCAAGCGGGGCCGCGCCGACGACCCCGACATGCGGGTGCATATCGACCCGGCGGTCTGCGAGGGCTGCGGCGATTGCTCGGTTCAGTCGAACTGCATCGCGGTCGAGCCGCTGGAAACCGAGCTGGGCCGCAAGCGCCAGATCAACCAGTCGGCCTGCAACAAGGATTTCTCCTGCCTCAAGGGTTTCTGCCCCAGCTTCGTCACCGTGCGCGGGGCCGAGCTGCACAAGCGCCCGGCGGCGGAGGGCCCCGACGTGTCGATGCTGCCCGAGCCGCAATTGCCCGAGATCAGCCGACCGTGGAACATCGCCGTCACCGGGGTGGGTGGCACCGGCGTGCTGACCATCGGCGCGCTCTTGGGCGTGGCCGCGCACATGGAGGGTCTGTCGCCGATGATCCTCGACATGGCCGGTCTCGCGCAGAAGGGTGGCGCGGTGCTGAGCCATATCCGCATCTCGACGCATGAGCGGCCCGCGACGGCGCCGCGCATCGCGACCGGCACCGCCGACCTGCTGCTCGCTGCCGACAGCGTCGTCGCGGCGTCGAAGGACGGGGTGACGCTATGCGACACGAGCCGCACCCATGCGGTGATGAGCACCAAGCTTTCGCCCACCTCGGATTTCGTGCGGCAGCGCGACTTCGACTTTCGCTCGGCCGGTGTCATGCGCGCGGTCGAAAAGACGGTGCGCTCCTCGGAGCATTTTCACGATTTCGCCCATGTCGCGCGCGAGCTGTGCGGCGACGAGATCGCGGTAAACATCATGATGCTGGGCTATGCCTGGCAGCAGGGCTTCATCCCGGTGGGTCGCGAGGCCATCACGCAGGCCGTGCGCCTCAACGGCGTGGCGGTGCAGTCGAACCTCGACGCCTTCAACTGGGGTAGGGTCATGGCGGCAGAGCCCAAGCGGGTGATCGCCGAGATGGGCGAGACCGACGAGCCGCCGCATCTGCCGCAGGCGCAGATGACACTCGGCCAGCTTGTGGCGCACCGCACCGGGCACCTGACCGCCTATCAGGATGCAAGGCTCGCGCGGCGCTACACCGACCGGGTGGCACGGGTCCGTGCGGCGGTGGAGGGCCATGCGCAAGCCGACAAGATCACCCGCGCGGTTGCGCAAAACTATGCCAAGCTTTTGTCCTGCAAGGATGAATATGAGGTCGCGCGGCTGTTCACGCGGCCCGAATTCTCGGAGAATCTCAAGAACCAGTTCGACGGCGACTACAGGATCGCCTTCAACCTCGCGCCGCCGGGGCTACCGGGCACCGATGCCGAAGGCCGACCGAAAAAGCGCGAGTTCGGCCCATGGATCCTCAAGGCGTTCGGTGTGCTGGCGCGGGGCAAACGGCTGCGCGGCACCGCGTTCGACGTCTTTGGCCGCACCGAGGAACGCAAGCGCGAGCGGGCGCTGATCGGTGCCTATGAAGCGGACATGGATCTTGCGCAGGAGCGGTTGGGCCGGGGGCACGATGCCGAGATCCTCAAGCTTCTGGAGTTGCCCGACCAGATCCGCGGCTTCGGGCCGGTGAAGCTGGCGGCGATGGAGCAGGCGGCGCCGATCCGCGACGCGCTCCGTGCCGTGATCAAGAACGACACGCCGCACCAAGTGGCGGCGGAATAGGGAGAGTGCGATGTTCGATCACGCGATGAGGTTCGATCTGGGCGAGGATGGCGACAGCCTGCGAGAGACGGTGCACCGCTGGGCGCAGGAGCGGCTGAAGCCCCGCGCCGCCGAGATCGACAAGTCCAACCTGTTCCCAGCCGATCTGTGGCGCGAGATGGGCGATCTGGGCCTTCTGGGCATCACCGTGCCCGAGGAATATGGCGGCGCGGGCATGGGCTATCTCGCGCATGTCGTCGCGGTCGAGGAGATCACGCGGGCCTCCGCCTCCGTGGCGCTGAGCTACGGCGCGCATTCGAACCTCTGCGTGAACCAGATCGCGCTCAACGGCAACGACGCGCAAAAGGCGAAATACCTGCCCAAGCTGGTGACCGGCGAGCATGTCGGCGCGCTCGCCATGTCCGAGGCCGGGGCAGGCTCCGACGTGGTGTCGATGAGCCTGCGCGCCGATCGGACCTCCGGTGGCTGGACGTTCAACGGCACCAAGTACTGGATCACCAACGGCCCCGACGCCGAAACGCTGGTGGTCTATGCCAAGACCGACCCCGAAGCGGGCTCCAAGGGCATCACCGCCTTCGTCGTCGAGCGCGGCATGGCGGGCTTCTCCACTTCGGAGCATTTCGATAAGCTCGGCATGCGCGGTTCCAACACCGCCGAGCTGGTGTTCGAGAATGTCGAGGTGCCGGACGAGAACGTGCTGGGCGAGGTCGGGCGCGGCGTGAAGGTGCTGATGAGTGGGCTCGACTACGAGCGCGTCGTGCTGTCGGGGATCGGTACCGGCATCATGGCCGCCTGCCTCGACGAAATCATGCCCTATCTCGCCGAGCGCAAGCAGTTCGGACAGCCTATCGGGGATTTCCAGCTGATGCAGGGCAAGATCGCCGACATCTACACCAAGCTCGGCTCTGCGCGCGCCTATGTCTATGCCGTGGCCCGCGCCTGCGACGAGGGCCGGGTGACCCGCGCCGACGCCGCCGCCTGCGTGCTCTACGCCTCTGAGGAGGCGATGGTGGTCGCGCATCAGGCGGTGCAGGCGATGGGCGGCGCCGGCTTCATGAACGAAAGCGCGGTGGCCCGGATCTTTCGCGATGCCAAGCTGATGGAGATCGGCGCGGGCACGAGCGAGATCCGCCGCATGCTGATCGGGCGCGAGATGATGGCGAAGGTGCGCTGATGGCGGTGCTGCGCTCCGCCGTTCCGGCCGCATCGGACGCCTTCCGCGAGAACCGTGACGCGCAGCTCGCCGCGCTCGAGACGGTGCGCAAGGCCGTCGAGGCGGCGCGCGTCGGGGGCGGCGCGAAGGCCCGCGACCGACACGTCTCGCGCGGCAAGCTGCTGCCACGCGACCGGGTCACCCGGCTGCTCGATCCCGGCAGCCCGTTTCTGGAGGTCGGCGCCACGGCGGCGCATGGCCTCTATGACGGGGCGGCACCGGGCGCAGGCATGATCGCGGGCGTCGGGCGGATCGAGGGCCAGGAGGTCATGGTGCTGTGCAACGACGCCACCGTGAAGGGCGGCACTTACTACCCGATGACCGTGAAGAAACACCTGCGCGCGCAGGAGATCGCGGAGCAGAACCATCTGCCCTGCGTCTACCTCGTGGATTCCGGCGGCGCCAACCTGCCCAACCAGGACGAGGTCTTTCCCGATCGCGACCATTTCGGGCGGATCTTCTACAATCAGGCGCGGATGAGCGGGAAGGGCATCCCGCAGATCGCCGTGGTGATGGGCTCCTGCACCGCGGGCGGCGCCTATGTGCCCGCCATGTCGGACGTGACCATCATCGTGAAGGCGCAAGGCACGATCTTCCTTGCAGGCCCACCGCTGGTGAAGGCCGCGACCGGCGAGGTCGTCTCGGCCGAGGATCTGGGCGGCGGCGACGTGCACACCCGCCTCTCGGGCGTGGCCGACTACCTGGCCGACAATGACGCGCACGCGCTGGCGCTGGCGCGGCAGGCAGTAGCGGGGTTGAACCGCCGCAAGCCTGAAACCGTGGTGATGCGCGCAGTCGAAGAGCCGCTCCACGACCCCGAGGAGATCCTCGGCGTGGTCCCGGCCGATCCGCGCAAACCCTATGACATCCGCGAGCTTCTGGCGCGCGTGCTCGACGGCTCGCGCCTCGACGAGTTCAAGCCGCGTTACGGCGAGACGCTGGTGACGGGCTTTGCCCATATCATGGGCCTGCCGGTGGGCATCATCGCCAATAACGGCGTGCTGTTCTCCGAGGCCGCTTTGAAAGGCGCGCATTTCGTCGAACTGTGCTCGCAGCGCAAGATACCGCTGGTGTTTCTGCAGAACATCACCGGTTTCATGGTGGGTCGTAAATACGAGGCGGGCGGCATCGCCAAGGACGGCGCGAAGCTGGTGACGGCGGTGGCCTCGACCGAGGTGCCCAAGGTGACGATGATCGTCGGCGGCTCTTACGGCGCGGGCAATTACGGCATGTGTGGCCGGGCTTACTCACCGCGGTTCCTCTGGACATGGCCCGCGAGCCGGATCGGCGTGATGGGCGGCGAGCAGGCGGCGGGCGTCATGGCGCAGGTGCGCGGGGAGGCGCTGGAGCGGCAAGGCACCCCTTGGACCGAAGAGGAGGAATGGGCCTTCAAGCAGCCCTTGCGCGAGAAGTTCGAGGAGCAGGCGCACCCGCTCTATGCCTCGGCCCGGCTCTGGGACGACGGCATCGTCGATCCGCGCCGGAGCCGCGAGGTGCTGGCGCTGTCGCTTTCGGCGGCGCTGAATGCGCCCATTCCCGACACGCGCTTCGGCGTCTTCAGGATGTGAGGCAGTGATGTTCGACAAGATACTCGTGGCGAACCGGGGCGAAATCGCAGCACGGGTCATCTCTACCGCGCGTCGCATGGGGCTTGGGACCGTTGCCGTGTATTCGGATGCCGACGCGGACGCGGTGCATGTGCGCATGGCCGACGAGGCGGTACGGATCGGACCGGCGCCGGCGGGCGAAAGCTACCTCAAGCCCGCAGCCATCATCGAGGCCGCGCGGGCCAGCGGCGCGGGCGCGATCCATCCGGGCTATGGGTTTCTGTCGGAGAACCCCGAGTTCGTCGAGGCGGTCGAGGCGGCGGGGTTGGTCTTCATCGGGCCGCCCGCGAGCGCGATCCGCGCCATGGGCCTCAAGGACGCGGCCAAGACGCGGATGCAGGAGGCGGGCGTGCCGGTCGTGCCCGGCTATCATGGCGCGGGGCAGGACGCATCGATGTTGGCCGAAGAGGCCGGGCGCATAGGCTATCCGGTACTGATCAAGGCGCGGGCGGGCGGCGGCGGCAAGGGGATGCGGCTGGTCGAGCGGGCTGCGGATTTCGCCGATGCGCTGACCGGCGCGCGGGCCGAAGGCGAAGCGAGCTTCGGCGATGCCGCCGTTCTGGTCGAGAAATACGTGACCGCGCCGCGCCATGTCGAGATCCAGGTCTTCGCCGACAGCCATGGCAACGTCGTGCACCTGTTCGAGCGCGACTGCTCGCTGCAACGCCGTCATCAGAAGGTGATCGAGGAGGCACCCGCCCCGGGCATGCCCGAACGGGTCCGCGCCGCGATGGGGGCGGCGGCGGTCGAGGCGGCGCGCGCGATCGGCTACGTGGGCGCGGGTACGATCGAGTTCATCGCGGACGGCTCCGAGGGGCTGCGCGAGGACGGGTTCTGGTTCATGGAGATGAACACGCGGCTTCAGGTTGAGCATCCGGTAACCGAGGCGATCACCGGGCTCGACCTCGTCGAATGGCAGATCAGGGTGGCGCGGGGCGAGACCCTGCCATTGACGCAGGAGGATCTGCGGATCGACGGTCACGCCGTCGAGGCACGGCTCTATGCCGAGGATGCCGAGCGCGGCTTTCTCCCCGCCACCGGGCGGCTGGAGCGGCTGCGCTTTCCCGATGCCGCCTGCTTCAAACGCGGCGCGCTGCGGGTGGATGCAGGCGTGACCGAGGGAGACGCAATCACCCCGCATTACGATCCGATGATCGCCAAGGTGATCGCGCATGGTGCCACGCGGCAGGAGGCGATGACGCGACTCTTGGGCGCGCTGGAGGCCACGCAGGTCGGTGGCACTGTCACCAATCTCGGCTTCCTCGCCGCGCTGTTGCGCCACGAGGGCTTCGCCGCGGGCGAGGTCGACACCGGACTGATCGGCCGGGATCTCGACACGCTGACCGCCAAGCTGGCGATGCCCGATCACGTGCCGGTACTGGCCGCGCTCGCCGCCGCTGGGCTGGACCACCCGCCTGCGGGCGAGGGGCCATGGGACACGCTTAGGGGGTTCCGAAACTGGGGCGCCTCCGAGATCCACGTGTCGCTTGAGCACGAGGGCGAGACGCTGGACGTGGCACTTCTGCGGGACGGGCCGGGAAGCTGGCACCGAGAAGGCACCGAAACGGGCGTTTCACGTGACACCAAGGGATTGGAAGTGACAGTCGCGGACCACCGCTTCCGGGCGGAGGCTGCGCGGCACGGCCAAGCAGTCACCGTTTGGGACGCAGGCCGGGCGTTCACCTTCGCCATCCCCGATCCACTCTCGGCGGCAGAGGCAGAGGCGGCGGGGGCGGGTGGCGACGCCATCGCCGCGCCGATGCCGGGCCTCGTGAAACGCATGCGCGCCGAAGCCGGGCAGAAGGTCGAAAAGGGACAGCCGCTCGCCATCCTCGAGGCGATGAAGATGGAACATACCCTCACCGCGCCGCGCGACGGGGTGGTGGCCGAGGTGCTGGCGCGGGAGGGATCGCGGGTCTCCGATGGCGACCTGCTGCTGACATTGGAGGCGCAGGATGGGTGAGCGCGTCGAGATCGTCGAGGTCGGCCCCCGTGATGGGTTGCAGAACGAAGCTCGGATCATCCCCACTGCCGACAAGATCGCGCTGGTCGACCGGCTTTCGGCCTGCGGTTTCGCCCGGATCGAGGTGACGAGCTTCGTGAACCCCAAGCGCGTGCCGCAGATGGCTGACGCGGCCCAGGTGCTGGCGGCTATCGCGCGTGCCCCGGCGATCCGTTACGCGGCGCTGGCGCCGAACCTGCGCGGCTTTGAGGCGGCGCGCGAGGCAGGTGCGGGGGAGGTCGCAGTCTTCGCCTCGGCCTCGGAGGGCTTCAGCCGGGCCAATATCGGCTGCTCGATCGCCGAGAGCATGGAGCGCTTCGCGCCGATCATGGAGGCGGCCGAAGCCGCCGGTCTGCCGGTGCGCGGCTATGTCTCCTGCGTGACGCATTGCCCCTATGACGGCAAAGTCGCGCCAGAGGCCGTGGCGGATGTCGCGATGTGGCTGCTCGACATGGGGTGCTTTGAGATATCCCTTGGCGAGACGCTGGGCCAAGCGCTGCCCAAGGATACCGGCGCGATGCTCGACGCGGTGCTGGCGCGGGCGCCCGCCGAAAAGCTCGCCGGGCATTTCCACGACACTTCGGGCCGTGCCCTCGACAACGTGGGCGTCTGCCTCGACCGGGGCCTGCGCGTGTTCGACGCCAGTATCGGCGGTTTGGGTGGCTGCCCCTTCGCGCCGGGTGCCGCGGGCAACGTCGCGACCGAGGCGCTGGCGTTGATGCTGGCCGAGCGGGGTTTCGAGACCGGGCTCGACCACAGGAGGATCGCCCAAGCGGCGGCCTATGCAAGAGGGCTCGGGGCATGAACTACGAGACATTGGCCCTCGCCACGGACGATCGCGGCGTTCTCACGGTCACGCTGAACGCGCCGGCCCGGCGCAACGCGCTTTCGGCGCGGATGATAAATGAGCTGACGGCGCTGGCCGAAGCCGAAGGGGCCAGTGCGCGCGCCGTGGTCCTGCAAGGGGCGGGGGAGGTGTTCTGCGCGGGCGGCGACCTTAGTTGGATGCAGGCGCAGATCCGGGCCGACCGCGAGGGGCGGCGCGTCGAGGCGCGGCGGCTCGCAGGGATGCTGGATGCGCTCAACACCATGCCGAGTCCGCTGATCGGACGGATACAGGGCGGGGCTTATGGCGGCGGCATCGGGATGGCCTGCATCTGCGATGTCGCGGTGGCCGCCGACACCACGCTTTTCGGGTTCACCGAGACCCGGCTGGGAATCATCCCGGCGACCATTTCCCCCTATGTACTGGCGCGGATGGGCGAGGGGCGGGCGCGGCAGGTCTTCATGTCGGCGCGGGTTTTCGACGCGGACGAAGCCGTGCGTCTGGGCATCGTTGCGCGCGCCGTGCCGCTGGCCGATCTCGACGCCGCTGTCGAGGCCGAGGTCGTCCCCTATCTGAAGATCGCGCGCGGTGCGGCGGCGCGGGCCAAAGCGCTGGCGCGCAGCCTCGGGCCGCGGATCGACGAGGCAGTGATCGAAGCCAGCATCGACCGGCTGGTCGAAGCATGGGAGAGCCCCGAGGCCGAGGAAGGCATTGCCGCCTTTCTCGAAAAACGCCCGGCCCGTTGGGTATGACGCGAGCGCCCATTGACGTGGTCCCCGCCGGACGAAAGGATCGCCGCCGGGGATGGGGCATGATGGGCGGTACCGAGATCACGCTGGACGAGACCGACCGCCGCCTGCTGCGCCTGCTGCAGGCCGAACCGGACCTGACACTGCGCGAGGTCGGCGAGCGGCTGGGGCTGTCGCATACGCCGTGCTGGCGCAGGCTCACGCGGATGCGCGAGGCGGGCGTGATCGAGGAGCGGCGCCACATCGTCGACCCGGTGGCGGCGGGCTTTGATATCACCGTATTCTGCGCGGTGCGGATGAACGGCCATTCCCGCACCCATCTCGAGGAGTTCGAGGCCGCCGTGGTGCGTATTGCCGAGGTGGTGCAATGCTACACCGTCTCTGGCGATCACGATTACCTGCTGCGCGTGCTGGCGCGCTCGATCCGCCATTACGAGAGCACGGTGAAGAACGCACTGGTGCAGCTGCCGCATGTACTGTCGATTTCGACCAGCGTGACGCTGCGCGAGATCAAGAACACGACGGACGTGCCGCTCTAGGCGAGCCAGACGCCGCGCCGCTACGTCACAGGAACCCGGTTCGTACGCTTTCGGTTGTTGCGGGAAGGAGAGCCGCATGACCGACACCCGTTACCGCCCCGAAGACCAGATCGGGGCTGTGGCCTCCAACACCGTGCCGATCCGAGACCTCGGCGTGATCGGCGATCGCCGATCTGCCGCCGTGCTCGACCGGATGGGCCGTATCCTGTGGTACTGCCCCTGCCGTTTCGACGGGCCGAGCCTGTTTGCCGGATTGCTTGACCCGAAAGGCGGCGAATGGCGCATCGAGATGGCCGGCGCCGAAGCAGGGCCGCGCCGCTATATCGACGGCAGCGGCATGCTGGAGACCACGCTCACTTCGGCCGATGGCAATCTGCTGCTGTGCGACTGGATGACATCCGGTCCGCAGGCCCCGACGGGCGTGCTGGTGCGCGAGATCTCGACCGCCCCCGCGCCGGTGCGGATCGTTCTCGACCCGCGCCCCGGATATGGCCGCCGCCGTCCCAACATTAAGGTCGAGGCCGACACCGTGACGATCGAGGGCATGGCGCTTCACGGCTCGCACCCGCTGAAGGCCGAGGGTGACAGCGTGGTCATGTCGCTGCCCGAGGGCGAGGCAGGCTGGATGGCGCTGTCGGACGGGCCGCTCTCGCGCCCGGAGCGCGCCACAATCGACAACTGGCGCGGTCACACGCTGGGCCATTGGGAGGAGTTGGACGCCGCGTTGGATTACACCGGCGTCTTCGCCGAGGAGATAGCGGCCTCGCTCCGGGCGATCCGCCTGTGCACCCATGAGGAAAGCGGCGCTACTGTCGCTGCCGTCACCACTTCCCTGCCCGAGGTGCCGGGGGGCACGCGCAACTGGGATTACCGCTATGTCTGGCTGCGCGACGCGGGCATGATCGTTTCGGCGCTGCTGCGCCTCTTTGGCCGGGACCGTGAGGGCGAGGCCTATCTGCGCTTCATCTGCCGCGGTTCGGGCAGCTCCGATCGCTATCCCATGGCGGTCTTCACCGATCTCGACGGCGAAACTGCGCCGCGCGAAACCGAGCTGCCGCTCGAGGGCTGGCGCGGTGCGCGGCCCGTGCGCGTCGGCAACGGGGCGGCCGATCAGCTACAACTCGATGCCTATGCCAACGTGGTGCTGGCGGCCAAGCTTCTGTACCGCGAGGGCAGCGCCGAGGGCCTCGCCCATTGGGACGTGGTGCAGGACATCTGCGATTTTCTCTGCGCGAACTGGGCCGAGCCCGACCATGGCATCTGGGAGGAGACACCCCCCCGGCACTATGTCTCGGGCAAGGTCGTCGCCGCCTGCGCGCTGGAATCGGCCGCCGAATATGGCAGCGCGGCGGAGGCCGCCCAATGGCGCCGGGTGGCCGCCGAGATCCGTGACTGGATCACGGCACACGGGCTGACTTCGGAGGGGGCCTATGCCGTCTATCCGGGGGTGGAGGAGGTGGACGTCACCGCCGCGTTGTTCCCGGTCTGGAACTTCTGCGACGCCGACACGCCCGAAATGCGCGCCACCATGACGGCGCTGGAGCGCGATTGGAGCCCCGACGGGCTGCTCTATCACCGTCGCCTCGAATGCGCCGACGGACATGACGAGGGGGTGTTTCTCGCCGCCGGGTTCTGGGTTGCGCAATACTGGGTGATGCGCGGCGATCTGGAGCGCGCGCAGGCGATCATCAAGGCCGGGATCGCGCAGGCCAACGATCTGGGGCTCCTGTCCGAGGAGGCGAACCCGCGCTCCGGCGCGATGCTGGGCAACATCCCGCAGGCCTTCGCCCATGCAGGCCTGATCGGCGCGGTGTTCGACCTCAACACGGCGCTCGAAGCGCGCGCCGCCGAGACGCAAGAGCGGCAAGACGAGGTCGGATCGAACGGCTGAGGCTTTCGTGTGTTGTATCCTCGACAGATGCCACACCAGACGCGGAGACCAGCGATGACCTCGACCAGCGAATATGTCTACGACCACGTCCAGAGCAGCACCCTGCAAAAGGACATGGCCTTTCAACCCGGCACGCCGGGGCCGGGAGACCGGTTGCCCGTGTTCGATCTTCCTGCCGCCAATGGCGGTCACATCCGTAGCAGCGCGATCACCGGCAACAAGCCGATGCTGCTCGTCACGGGGTCCTACACCTGCCCGATGACGGCGTCCTCGAATCCGGCGCTGAAGCGGCTGCACCGCCGTTATGGCGGTCAGATCGTCTTCGTGATGCTTCATGTGCGCGAGGCGCATCCTGGCGAGCTTTTCGATCAGCCACACGACATGGACACCAAGATCCGCAACGCCGGCATTCTCAAGTCGCGCGACAAGCTGCCTTGGGCCGTGGCGGTGGATGACACGCATGGCACACTGCACCGGTTGCTCGACGAGAAGCCCAACGCCGTCTGGCTCACTGATCGCGAGGGCACCATCGTCTATCGCGGCCTCTGGGCAGGCGATGACGAGGCGCTGGGCGACGCACTCGAGGCGGTCTCCAAGGGCCGGCTGCCGAAAAAGCGCGAAAGCACGTCGCGGCTCAAGCCGATGGCGGCGGGGATCGGTGTGATGCGCGAGGTTACGCAGCGTTCGGGTCGCCGCGCCGAGGCGGATCTGTGGAAGGCCGCGCCGCCGGTGGCCGCGCTGGCCCGCATCGCGGATCTTTACAAGCCGTTGCCGCCGCACCTGCGCACGGCGGCGGCCGCCGCGACCATCGGGCTTGGGGCCACGGCGCTGGTCGGCGCGCTCTCGGCCCTGCGAAAGCCTGCACGCAGAAGGTAAATCGCTCGGAATGCCGTAGGCTTGGCCGCCGTCATGCTCGACCGGTGACGGCGGCCAAGCCTGACCTTCTCCCATATGACGGGTCTTGAGGAGGGCCCTGTTTCGACCGGGAAGGAGACCAAGACTGACACGAATGCTCGTGGCAACGAGCATCCTCTCGGGAAGTGCCTTGCCTGCCCAAGCCGACATTCCCACCGGCAATGTCAATGGCAGGACCGGCCCGCTCGCTTGAGGCTGCTGCCGTGCAATCACATGAGGGGCTGATGCTCGGCCTCGAATAGGTGACCGACGGCACCATACGAGAAGATCCTGATCGTCGAGTCGGTGGTGGCGGATTCGATCACCGGCAGGACCCTGAACTACTGTCGCGTCGTCGCGGTCGCGTTGGCGCTGATCGTTCTCTCGATCCGTTTCCTTTTCACCGTCGCCGTCGCCCATCTCGAGGTGCAGGCTCCTGTGTAAGCGGAGCATCGCCGAGGCGGACTGGCGTTTCGCCGCGGCCCATGCATCATGCCAATCCGATAGCACGGGGCGTCGTCGCCCTGTCACCGGCGCTTGTCAGGCTCCGGGCATGAACAAGGGGGCACCACATGAAGATCGCGATCCTCGGCGGCGACGGTTTCGTCGGCTGGCCGACCTGCCTGCACCTGTCGGAACAAGGCCACGAGATCCACATCGTCGACAATCTGAGCCGGCGCTGGATCGACACCGAGCTTGGCGTGCAGTCGTTGACGCCGATGGATTCGATCCAAGAGCGCTGTCGGATCTGGCACGAGGTAACAGGGCGGCGTCTGCGCTTTCACCTGATCGATCTCGCCAAGGAGTATGAGCGGCTAAAGTCTTGGTTGGCCGAGGAAAAGCCCGACGCCGTGATCCATTTCGCCGAACAACGCGCCGCGCCCTATTCGATGAAATCCGATCGCCACAAGGTCTACACGGTCAACAACAACACCAACGCCACGCACAACCTGCTGGCGGCGCTGGTCGAGACCGGGATCGACGCGCATCTGGTGCATCTCGGTACCATGGGCGTTTACGGCTATTCCTCGGTCGGCGCGGCGATCCCCGAGGGATATCTCGACGTCGAGGTCGAGACGCTCGCGGGCGACAAGGCAAAACAGGAGATCCTCTATCCGACCAAGCCGGGCTCGGTCTATCACATGACCAAGAGCCTTGATCAGATCCTGTTCCAGTTCTATGCCCAGAACGATGGCCTGCGGATCACCGACCTGCATCAGGGTATCGTCTGGGGCACCCATACCGACCAGACCCGGCGGCACGAGCAGTTGATCAACCGTTTCGACTATGACGGCGATTACGGCACGGTGCTGAACCGCTTTCTCATTCAGGCGGCGATCGGCCACCCGCTCACGGTCCACGGCACCGGCGGTCAGACACGGGCCTTCATCCATATCCAGGATTCGGTGCGCTGCATCGAACTGGCGCTGGGCGACGCGCCGAAATCGGGCGAAAGGGTACGCATCTTCAACCAGATGACCGAGACGCACCGCGTGCGCGATCTGGCCGAGATGGTGGCGAAGAAGACCGGGGCAGAGGTCGCCTACCTGCCCAACCCGCGCAAGGAGGCCGAAGAGAACGACCTCGTGGTCCGCAATGACCAGTTCCTGAAGCTCGGGCTCGACCCGATCACCCTGCAGGAGGGGCTTCTGGACGAGGTGGTCGAGGTGGCGAGAAAATACGCGCACCGGATCGATCGCTCGCGCGTCCCCGCCGTCTCGGCTTGGACCCGCGATCTCGGCGCGCGGGTCGAGCACGACCCCGAGGGCCGGGCGCTGCGCTCCGCCTCGTGAGCGAGGGGCTGAAACCGGAGGGCCCGGCGCAGAGCCGCCGGGCCTTCGTCACCCTCGTCACCAATGCCGATTTCGCGATGGGGGCGCAGGCGCTGATCCGCTCGCTGAAGCTGAGCGGCACGGAGGCCGACATCGTGGTCCTGCACACCGGCGGCGTGGAAGAGGCCGATCTCACGCCCTTGAGGGCGCGCGGCGCGCGGCTGGTCGCGACCGATCTGCTGCCGACCTCGGACGGCTTCAACGCAGCGCACGCGCGCGAGGCGCTGCACGGGGCCGCGCCCTTCACCAAGGGCGAGAAGCCGGGGTTTCACACGCCGCTCGACAATTTCGCAAAGCTGCGGCTGTGGCAGCTCGACGATTACGACCATGTCGTGTTTCTCGACGCCGACACGCTGGTGCTGCGCCCGATCGACAAGCTGTTCGATTATCCCGAGTTCTGCGCCGCGCCGAACGTCTATGAGGGCTTGGGCGATTTCCACCGGCTGAATTCGGGCGTCTTTACCGCGCAGCCCGATCCCGCGACCTTTAACGCCATGCTGGCGCGGCTCGACGCGCCCGGTGCCTTCTGGCGGCGCACCGACCAAACGTTCCTGCAGGACTTCTTCCCCGACTGGCACGGCCTGCCGGTGACCTGCAACACGCTGCAATATGTCTGGTTCAACCTGCCCGAGCTGTGGAGTTGGGAGCAGATCCGCGTGCTGCATTTCCAGTACGAGAAACCGTGGCAGGACCATGCCAAGGCCGCGCGTCTGTGGCCCCTGATCGATTTGTGGCGCGCCTATGCGGGTGAGGGGCCGGTGCCGGATCTGTCGAGCCTGCCGGACCCGTCGTGAAGGTCGCGCTGACCGGGGCGTCGGGGTTGGTGGGGCGCTCCCTGCTGCGCGGTCTTGTATCAAAGGGCCACGAGGTCGTGGCGCTGGGGCGCCGGCCTGTCGGGGGCGCGGAATGGCGCGGCTGGCGGCTCGGGGAAACCGCCTGGCTCGACGGCTGCGACGTACTGGTCCACGCGGCCTTTTCGCATCTGCCGGGGCGCTACCGCGGTGGCGAGGGGGGCGATCCCGAGGGGTTTCTGGCGCGGAACCGGGATGGGTCGCTACGGCTGTTCAAGGAGGCGCACGCGGCGGGTCTGGGTCGCGTCGTTTTCCTGTCGAGCCGGGCGGTCTATGGCGGTTATCCGCCCGGGACCGATCTGGACGAACACCTTCCGCCACGCCCGGACACGCTCTATGGCGAGGTGAAGTGGGCGGTGGAGCAGGGGTTGTCGACGCTGGCAGGACCCGATTTCGCGACGGCGAGCCTTCGCGCCACCGGCATCTACGGGACCGGACCCGATCACAAGTGGCGCGGGTTGTTCGAGGAATTCTTTAGCGGCAGGCCGATCGCGCCGCGCGTGGCGACAGAGTTGCATGGCGACGATCTATCGGCTGCCGTGGCGCTGCTGCTGGAGGTCCCCGAGGCGGCGCTTGAACCGCGCAGCTTCAACGCCTCCGACATCACCCTCGACCGGCGCGACCTGCTGGAGCGGGTGGCGCGGATCACGGGGCGGGAGGGTGCGTTGCCCGAACGGGCTGATGCGGGGCGCGTCAGCGCCATGCGCTGTGGCCGGCTGCGGGCCTTGGGCTGGCGGCCGGGCGGCTTCGAGGCGCTCGACGCCGCGTTGCGCGGGATGCTCTAGCGGGCGGCCGGGCTGGTCAGCCGGTTGACATGGCCCATCTTGCGGCCCGGCCGCGCCTCGGCCTTGCCATAGAGATGGATCGCCGACTGCGTACCCGCGATTTCTAGAATGCGGTCGATATCGTCGCCGATCAGGTTCTCCATCGTGACATCCGAATGCCGCGCCCCGTCGCCCAGCGGCCAGCCGGCCACGGCGCGGATGTGCTGCTCGAATTGGTCGATCAGGCAGCCATTCTGGGTCCAGTGGCCCGAGTTGTGCACGCGCGGTGCGATCTCATTGACCACGAGGCCCCGCGGCGTGACGAAAAGCTCCACCCCCATCACGCCGACATAGTCGAGCGCGGTCAGGATCCGGGCCGCCAGCAGCACCGCATCGGTGCGCTGCGACGCCGAAAGCCGGGCGGGCACGATGGTTTCGCGCAAAATGCCGTCCTCGTGCCGGTTTTCGCCGGGATCGAAGCAGGCCACCGCACCGTCGATCCCGCGCGCACCGATGACGCTGACCTCGTGGCTGAAATCGACGAAGCCTTCGAGGATCGCGGGCGCGTCCTTTATCTCCGCGAGAGCGTCGGCGGTATCCCCTGGCGTCATGATCCGCGCCTGCCCCTTGCCATCATAGCCAAAGCGGCGGGTCTTGAGGATCGCGGGCGCGCCGATCCGGGACAGCGCGGCGTCCAGCGTGGTCGCGTCGTCCACCTGCGCGAAGGGTGCGGTGGTCAGACCGAGATTTTGCAGGAACTCCTTCTCGTCGATGCGATCCTGACTCACGGCGAGGGCGCGGCGGCCCGGGCGGATCGGCACAAGGGATTCGATCAGGTCGAGAGAGGCGGCGGGGACATTCTCGAACTCGTAGGTAACAACGTCCACCGCGCCCGCAAAGGCACGCAGCGCCGCCTCGTCGTCCCATGCGGCGGTGGTCGAGGCGGCGCAGACCTCGGCGGCGGGGCCGCTCGGGGCGGGGTCATAGACATGGCAGTTCAGCCCGAGCCGCGAGGCCGCGACGGCAAGCATCCGGCCAAGCTGGCCGCCGCCCAAGATGCCGATGGTCTGTCCGGGGCGAAGCGTCTCAGTCATCGGAGGGCTCCTCGGGGATCGAGGCCGACAGGGCGGCGCGCCAGTCGTCGAGCCGCTGCGCGAGGGCATCGTCCTGCAGCGCGAGGATGCCTGCGGCCATCAGCCCGGCATTCGCCGCGCCCGCGGACCCGATCGCCATGGTGGCCACGGGAAAACCGCGCGGCATCTGCAGGATCGAATAGAGCGAATCAACACCCGAAAGCGCGCGGGTTTGCACCGGCACGCCGATCACCGGCACACGGGTCTTGGAAGCCATCATGCCCGGCAGATGCGCGGCGCCGCCGGCGCCCGCGATGATCACCTGAAGTCCACGCTCCACGGCCGATCTGCCATAGTCCCACAGCCGATCCGGCGTGCGGTGCGCCGAGACGATCCGGGTCTCGTGTTCCACGCCCAACTCGTCGAGCATGGCCGCGGCCTCGCGCATCGTCGCCCAGTCCGACTGGCTGCCCATGATGATGCCGACTTTCACGCCCATGGCCCTCGTCCTTTGCTTGGATGCGGGCGGGACTACACCGGCGGCAAGGGTGGCGCAACGGCAAGCACGGTCCCCGCCGGACCGTGCCGCAGCTCAGGCAATGATGTCGGGCAGGATCCGGTCCTCGATGCGGGAGATCTTGTCCTTCAGCAACAGCTTTTGCTTCTTGAGCCTGCGCAGCCGCAGCATGTCGGCCCCACCCCGCTCCTCGAGCGCATGGATCGCCTCGTCGAGATCACGGTGCTCGCTCTTGAGCACTTCGAGCTCCACCCGGAGCACCTCGATCTCTTCCATCTTCGCCGACTTGTTCATGCAGCTGTCCCGAGTGTTTAGGACATCATAGAAGCTGCACTCCGCGCCGCATAGCCCCAGCACTTGCAAGGCGGATTTGCGCCACCCATATTGAGGGTCAGGCGGCTGCCGATTGCCGGGGCCGCTGACGGACGGTCGCTTGGTTTGAGGACGTGTCGCATGACGAAGCTCACATTGGGGACGCACCCCTTCCTTCTGGGGTTCGAACAGCTCGAACGGCTGGTCGAACGTACCGCCAAGGCGTCGGGAGACGGCTATCCGCCCTATAACATAGAGCAGACCTCGGACCGCTCCTATCGGATCACGCTCGCCGTGGCCGGGTTTGCCGAAGCCGACCTGTCGATCACCGTGGAGGACAGCCAGCTCGTGGTGCGCGGACGCCAGTCCGACGCCGGTTCCGAGCGGGTGTTCCTGCATCGCGGCATCGCCGCGCGCCAGTTCCAGCGCAGCTTCGTGCTCGCGGATGGCGTCGAGGTGGGCGGCGCGGTCATGGAGAACGGCCTTTTGCACATCGACCTGTCCCGTCAGCCCGCCGACAGCGTCGTGCAGACGATCCGCATCAAGAGGAGTGGAAAATGAATACCCAGTTCCGCCATCACAAGCTCTCCGCCGATGACGAGAGCAAGCTCGTCTACGTCAAGCCGGTCTGCGTGGCCGATCTCCCCGAGGAGGTGCGCGAACAGGCCGACGGACTCGACACGCTATTCGCCGTGCATGACAGCGACGGCCAGCAGCTCGCCCTCGTGGCTGACCGCAAGCTGGCCTTCACCTTGGCCCGCCAGCACGACATGCAGCCGGTGACGCTTCACTGAGACCTGCCTTGCGGCCCGTCGTCTCGTCCGAGGCGGCGGGCCGTTCTCGTTCCATGGCCGGGCCGGGCGGGCCGCGTCACCGCCGAGGGACGGTCGCGCGGCGCAGGCGTCGCTCTGCCGGAAGACGCGGCAACGGCAGTGTGATCCACAGCAGGCAGGCGAGGATCAGCGCCACGCCGAGCCAGCCCGTGACGGGCAGCCTTTCGCCCACTATCAGCACAGCGAGCAGCGCCGCCACCACCGGCTCGAACAGAGTGATCGTCGTTGCGAGGCTTGAGGCGATGCGCTCTAGCCCGCGGCCGAAGGCAATGTAGCCCAGAAACATCGGCACGATGACCATGTAGGCACCGACCGCGAAGTTTCGGGGGCCGTCGAGAAGCGGCCCGCCCGTCGCGGCCAGAACCGGCATTAGCAGAAGTCCGCCAAGCCCGAAGGTTGCGCCCATCGCGGCCATGGCTGGAATGCGGCGCTGCATCAGCTGGCCCGCAGTCCAGGAATACAGCGCATAGGTCCCCCCCGCCACGAGACCGAGACCGACCCCGAGCGGAGCGTCCGGCGCGATCGCACCGTGATCCGCATCGGCACGGCTCAGCAGGATCATCCCCGCGATGCCGATGGCGGCACCGATTGCCCAGCGTAGGCTGAGCGGGCGGCGCTCCAGCCGGTTTTCGAGGAGCGCGGAGACAAGCGGCGCCGATCCGATCGAGATCACGGTGCCGATGGTGACCCCGGCGAGACGCATCGAGGAATAAAAGGCGAGGGGGTAGATCGCCACGGCGATCGCCCCGACGACCAGCAGTCCCCAGGTCCGGCCCAGCCCCTCGCGGGCGTCGCGGATGGCGCGCCAGGCGATGGCAGCCTGCAGCAGGCCGCCCAAGCCCATCGCCGCGGCGCCGATAGCCGGGGCGGGCACCTCCGGCGCGAGGCTGGCCACGGTGCCGGTGGTGCCCCAGGCAATCGCGGCGAGCAGGCAATAGATCACGCCCATGTCCTGGCCGAGAGAGGGCACGCTCATGACGCCGCCTCGCGCCGGGCCGGGAAGCGGCATCGGTCGTACAAGGCCGGATATGCGGCGGTGTCGGGGGCCTGGTGTGGGCGCGCCGTCCAAGGTCTCGGGCCGGGTGTTTTCATGCTGCTTCCCGAATGAACGGACCGGGCCACATCGCCAGCGGAGGCCTGTGCCGTCAAGGCGGATCGCCTATTCAAAAGAAAACAGCCGGCCCAATGGCCGACTGTCGTTTTTTGGGGGACGGGGTGAAGATCCGTCCGCAATGGCAGGGATCAGCCCGCGATCAGGCCCATCTGCTCGAGCTTCAGGATCACCTGATGCGCGCAGTTGTCGACATCGGTGCCCTCGGTCTCGACCCGCAGTTCCGGGCTCTCGGGCACATCGTAGGGGTCCGAGATGCCGGTGAACTCCTTGATCTTGCCTTCGCGCGCGAGCTTATAGAGGCCCTTGCGATCACGCTTTTCGCACTCTTCGATCGAGGTGGCGACATGCACCTCGATGAAGGCGCCGAAGCTCTCGACATCCTCGCGCACGGCGCGGCGCGTCGTGGCATAGGGCGCGATCGGCGCGCAGATCGCGATGCCGCCGTTCTTGGTGATTTCGCTCGCGACATAGCCAATGCGGCGGATGTTGAGGTCGCGGTGCTCCTTGGAGAAACCCAGCTCGGAGGAGAGGTTCTTTCGCACGATGTCACCGTCGAGCAGCGTCACGGGACGGCCGCCCATCTCCATCAGCTTGACCATCAGCGCGTTGGCGATGGTCGATTTGCCCGAACCGGAGAAACCGGTGAAGAACACCGTAAAGCCCTGCTTCGCGCGCGGCGGCTTGGTGCGGCGCAGCTCCTTGACCACTTCGGGGAAGGAGAACCACTCAGGGATCTCGAGGCCCTCGGCAAGGCGGCGGCGCAGTTCGGTCCCGGAGATGTTGAGAACGGTGGAGTTCTCGGGCACCTCGTCGATCGGGTAGTACTGCGCCTTCTCCTGCACATAGACCATGTGCTTGAAGTCGACCATTTCGATGCCGACTTCCTCCTGATGCTGGCGCACCAGTTCCTGCGCGTCATAGGGCCCGTAGAAATCCTTGCCCTGGCTGTTGTTGCCGGGGCCGGCATGGTCGCGGCCGACGATGAAGTGCGTGAGGCCGTGGTTCTTGCGGATGATCGCGTGCCACAGCGCCTCGCGCGGGCCTGCCATGCGCATGGCAAGGTTCAGCAGCGACAGGTGCGTCGTGGAGGACGGATACTTGTCGAGCACCGCCTCGTAGCAGCGCACGCGGGTGAAGTGATCCACGTCGCCCGGCTTGGTCATGCCGACGACCGGGTGGATCAGCAGGTTGGCCTGGGCTTCCTTGGCGGCGCGGAAGGTCAGTTCCTGATGGGCGCGGTGCAGCGGGTTGCGCGTCTGGAACGCGACGATCTTGCGCCAGCCCATCTTGCGGAAATAGGCGCGCAACTCGTTGGGCGTGTCGCGGCGGGCGCGGAAGTCGTAATGCACCGGCTGCTGGATGCCGGTGACCGGGCCACCGAGATAGACGTTGCCCGCCTGGTTGTGCAGGTAGTTCACCGCCGGGTGTGCGCTGTCGTCGGCGCCAAAGACCTTTTCGGCCTCGCGCGCCTTGTTGGGCACCCACTTGTCGGTGACGGTCATGGTGGCGAGAATCACGCCTTCCTGATCGCGCAGCGCGATGTCCTGACCCGGCTCGACGGACTCGGCGAACTTCTCGGAGACGTCGAGCGTGATCGGCATCGGCCACAGCGCACCGTCTTTGGTGCGCATGGTTTCGACGACGCTGTCGTAGTCCTCCTCGGTGAGGAACCCCTTGAGGGGGTTGAAGCCACCATTCATCAGCAACTCGAGGTCGCAGATCTGGCGCGGGGTCAGGTCGTGGCTGGTGAGGTTGCCGGCCTCGACCTTCAGCTTCTGGGCGGACTCGTAGGAAACGTACAGTTCGGGGATCGGGGCGAGGTTCGAGGCCATCAAGACAATTCTCCAGGGGGGCCGGGGGGTGCTTGTGCCGCTCCTAGACCGTGCGTCGGCCATTGTTCAAGTGGCCGAGGTCGCGAAACGAACCGTTTTCCGCTGATGGCGAACCTTGGGGAACAGACTGGCGCGTCTGATACCGAGGCGCGAACACCTCGCCTAGAGAATGGGCGCGGCAAGACTCCAAGGCTCCGGTGGCCCGGCCAGACGCAGCCCCTTCGTTGCGAACAGAATGACATGGCCATGCTCGGGCGCCTTGCGGGAGGGATAGAGAAAGCCGTCCGGTCCCATGGCGCGCAGATGGTCCGAGGCCCGCCAACTCCGTACCTGTCGTCCCGCGGCCCTGTCATCGGCCCATCGCGACACGAGATCGTCAGGGTCGATCCCGAGCGCCGCACAGACCGCCCGGTCGCACAGATCCGCCAACGCCTTGGACGCGAGATGCAGCGGCCAGATCAGCCGGGGTGGATCGCCGGGGCTCGCATAGCTGGCCATCGCCACGCCTGCGCCCTCGGGGCTCAGCGAAGCATAAAGCGCGGGCTGCCCGTCATGGTGAAAGCGACCCGAAGCCGACGCCACAGGAGCAAGGGGTTCGGCCCCTTCGGCGCAGATGCGCCAAAGAGGGATCGAAAGGGGGCGGAAAATATCCGCCCCCGTCGTCACTCGGCGTCCGCGGTCTGTGGCGCGCCGTAACCCAGCGGCAGGGTCTCGTCCTTGGAATGGCCCGCCACCTCGGCGGCACCCCCGTGCTCGGCGAGGAATTTCTCGGCGTCGAGTGCTGCCATGCAGCCCATGCCCGCGCTTGTTACCGCCTGACGATAGACGTGATCGGTGAGGTCTCCAGCCGCGAACACGCCCGGGATCGAGGTGCGGGTCGACCCCGGTTCGACCTTCACGTAACCGCCGTGATGCGTCTCGAGCTGGTCCTTGACCAGTTCGGAGGCGGGCGCATGGCCGATGGCTACGAAGACGCCCTTGGCCGGGATCTCGGTAATCTCGCCGGTTTGCACGTTCTTGGCCCGCACGCCGGTCACGCCCTTGGGACTGTCCTCGCCCACGACCTCCTCGATCTGGTGGAACCAGAGCGTCTCGACCTTGGGATGCTCGAACAGGCGCTTTTGCAGCACCATCTCGGCGCGCAGCTCGTCGCGGCGATGGATCAAGGTCACCTTGGACGCGAAGTTGGTGAGAAACAGCGCCTCTTCCACGGCGGTATTGCCGCCGCCCAGCACGACGATCTCCTGACCGCGATAGAAGAACCCGTCGCAGGTGGCGCAGGCCGAAACGCCGAAGCCCTTGTAGGCCTTCTCGGAGGGCAGGCCGAGCCACTTGGCACGGGCGCCGGTGGCGAGGATCACCGCCTCGGCCACGTATTCGGTGCCGCTGTCGCCCTTTGCGACGAAGGGCCGCTTCGACAGGTCGAGATCGGTGATGATGTCGGTGATGATTTCGGCGCCCATCTCGCGCGCATGGCCCTCCATCCGCACCATCAGGTCGGGACCTTGCACGGTGGCGTCGCCGGGCCAATTCTCGACCTCGGTGGTGGTGGTGAGCTGGCCGCCCGGCTCAAGGCCCTGCACGAGGATCGGGTTGAGCATCGCGCGGCTCGCATAGACGGCTGCGGTATAGCCCGCCGGGCCCGAGCCGATGATGAGTACCCTGGTGTCGCGGCGCGTGGTCATGGGACGTCCCCTTGCAAGCCTGAAGTCGGCTGCATATAGCCACTGTCCCTGCCGGTGCAAACCCCGCTGCCTAAGCGGTTCTAGACCGTTGCGGCACCTACGTCACGTTCCGGGTCACGATGTTGCGCGTGTGCGCAATATTCTTGCGTTTGTTGCCGTAGTGCCCTAGGTCTGGCGCAACATTCATGGAGACGACGATGCCTGGGGCGAAACTCGACGAGATCGACAGGATGATCCTGGCCGAGCTGCAGGCCGATGGCCGAATGACCAATGTGGAGCTGGCGCGGCGTGTGGGCATTTCGGCCCCGCCCTGCCTGCGACGGGTGCGCACGCTCGAGGAGCAGGGCTATATCCGAGGTTATCATGCCGATGTCGACCCGCGCGAGCTTGGCTTCGACGTCTCAGTCTTCGTCATGGTGCGTCTGGTGAGCCAGTCCGAAGCCGAGTTGTCGGCCTTCGAGGCGCGCTGCGGCGGTTGGCCCCTCGTGCGCGAGTGTCACATGCTCAATGGCGAGGTGGATTTCATCCTCAAATGCGTGGCACCCGACCTGCGCAGCTTTCAATCGTTCCTGACCGGCGAGCTGACCTCGGCGCCCAATGTCGCCTCGGTCAAGACCAGCCTGGTGATCCGAAACGCCAAGGCAGAGCCCGGCGTGCCTTTCGACGTGCTGGAGGAGCGGCTGGCCCGCAAGGCCTGAGGCGAGACCCCCTCAGGCCACCATGTCGAGCTCGGTCGCGCGCAGGCGCGGCAGGGCGGGGGGGCCGAAATCCTCGATTTGCTGCAGATGCGGAAAGCACGACAGGAACAATTCGCGCTCATCGGATAGAAGCCGGGCCAAGCGGGACGGATCGGGGTGATAGCTTGCAACCTCCACGCCATTGGCCAGGAAACGCTCGTGCCGCTCGAAGCCCAGGTGGAACACCGCGACGGCCGAGGGCGGCGTCAACTCCACCACGCCCAGGCCGTCGATCAGGTCACGCGCGGGGATCGCGGCGGCGCGGTGGCCGGTGATCCGCTCGATCGCGTCGCCTTGACGCACCAGCTGCGCCATCGGCCCGAGCACGAGGTCGTGCATGGGCCGGGCGATGCCCAGCGCGTCCGCTGAGATCCGCGTCAGTCGCCCCATCTCGGCGGACTGCCCCGGCACGCCGGTCACCAGCGTCGTGGCGCCGCGCCACAGCAGTGTCCGAAAGCCCCGGCCGACGGTCTTGACGCGGTCGCCCGGCAACAGGTCCTCGACGGCGACGAGACCGCGTTCCGTGGGGACCTGGGCGCCACGGGCGAAGGCCGCCACCGCCTCTTCGAAGATCGGCACGGCAGGGACGACGCGCGTCGTCTCCACGATGTCGCCGGGGCGGTGCGGGCATAGGGTAAGGATTTCGATCCGGCGCATCAGCCCGGTTGCACGCGCCGAGGCGGGCGCGGGGGCGGCGATCGGCACGGGAAGAGGCGCACCGGCACGCGCCGGAACGGTTTGGGGGAGCAGGGGCAGGGCCATGCGATCACCTTTCGGTCGTCACATCGGCTGTCGGCCCCCACCGACAACACCCGAAGATCATTGGGTTCGGCCCCAACATGGGGCCACGGGGTCGTCGTGTCAAAAGATGCAGTTGAAACGGACTGTTTCATTGATGGGCCGCGCCGGACCCCGCCGTGCTCTCAAAGCCGGATGGCCGCGATCATCCGCCCGTAATCGGCTTCGCGCGCATGGGTGGCGCGGCGATAGCTGAAGAACCGGGCCGGATCGGCATAGGTACAGTGATGCGTCCATTCCGCCGAAGCGATGCCGGCCGCGCGCAGCCGCCGCAGGCCGAAGCCCGGCAGGTCGAACAGCAGCCTGTCACCCTCGCCTTGGGCGAAATGCCGCCCCGCCTCATCGTCTTCGCTCAGGAAGGCATCGAGCAGTTCCGGCCCGACCTCGTAGTTGCGCTGGCTGATCGAGGGGCCGATTACCGCGTGAATGCGCTCGCGCCGTGCCCCGAGGCCGATCATCGCGTCGATCGTCCCCTCGAGCACACCCGCCAAGGCCCCCTTCCACCCGGCATGAGCGGCCCCGATGACACCGGTCCCGGCATCCGCGAAGAGCACGGGCTGGCAATCGGCGGTCAGGATGGTGAGCGCGAGGCCGGGCGTCGCGGTGACCAGCGCGTCGGCGTGGGCAGGCTGGTCACTTGGCGCGGTCACGGTCACGACGTCGGCGGAATGGACCTGATGCAGCCCGATCAGCGCGTCCGGCGTGACGCTCATCGCCTTCGCAACCTTGGCACGGTTGATTCGCACCGCCTCGAGCTGATCCGAACTGCCGGGTCCGCAGTTGAGCCCCGCGAACACCCCCGAGGAGGCGCCGCCGGCGCGGCCGAAAAAGCCGTGGCGCAGGGGAGACAGGCTGTCCGCAATGATGATGTCGAGCGGTGTGGCTGCGTTCACGGTTCGGTTCCGGGTGGCGGCGGGGCATTGCACGGATGAAGTGCGGCTACCTTGAACAGGTCGCCCATTTCTTCGGGGTGGGTCAAGCGACGATGTGCGGCGACATGGCGGTCGAGCGCCGCGCCATCGAGCCGTGATGCCAGTGCGCGCGCCCGCTCGGTTATGCCGAGCCGTTCCAGAAACACGCCTTGCGGCACCGGTCCGGCGCAGGCGGCGGGGACGCTGGCGCGGGCGAGCGTCTCGAAATCGACATGCGCGGTAAGGTCGGCCTCGCCCGGTTCGGTCAGTGGATCGACCTTTCGATGGTTGCGCACCGCCTGAAAGCTGTCGCCAGTGCCGCCCCGGCCACCGTAATCGACGATCAGCGCCGCGCCGCCGCTCGCCGCGATGCGGCCGCCGATTTCGCCAATGAGCGCGGGCAGGGCAGGCGACACCTCGACCATGTCGCCGTCCTGCGTGTCGTCGAGCCGGTGTTCGAGATCGGCGAGGGGCAGGGGCGAGGTAAGGCCGAAGACGAGTTCGTCCTCATCGCGCCCGACCACCCGTTCGCGCCAGCCATTGCCGTCCCGGATGAACTGGCGGATCGGCAGCGCGTCGAAGAACTCGTTGGCGATGAGGAACAGCGGCAGTTCTTCGGGGAGCTGGTCGAGCCGGTCGTGCCATGTCGCATGGGGCAGCACGCGCGCCTGCGCGGCGCGCAGGGCGGGCGAGGCCTCGACGAGGTGCAGGCGGGCGGCGTCGTGAAGCCCCGGCACGTGGGCGGTGGCGCGTAGAATGTCGGCCATCAGCGTGCCGCGCCCCGGGCCCGGCTCGGCCAGAACGAAGGCCGAGGGCGCGCCCTGGTCGAGCCAGGCCTGCGCCAGCGACAGGCCGATGAGCTCGCCGAACATTTGGCTGATCTCCGGCGCGGTGGTGAAGTCGCCGCCCGCGCCCAGCGGATCGCGCGTCGTATAGTAGCCGTGCACCGGGTGCAGCAGGCATTCGGTCATGTAGTCGGCCACGCTCATCGGCCCGGTCGCCGCGATGCGTCGCAGCAGGATCTCGCGCAGCGCCGTCATGCGGGCTGCGCTTGGCGACGCCCGGCGGCGATCACCGCGAGCCCCGCGAGGATCATCGGCAGCGACAGGAGCTGGCCCATGGTCAGGCCCCAGCCGTCGACATGCAGCGCGAGGCCCAAGGGGTTGCCCGGACCGACGAACTGCGCGTCCGGCTGGCGCACGAACTCCACCAGGAAGCGGCCGATGCCATAGACGAGAAAGAAAGTCCCCGAGAGCAGCCAAGGGCGTTTCAGCGCGCCCCAGCGGAACGCCATGAGGGTGAACAGCACCAGCAGAAACAGACCCTCGATCCCCGCCTCGTAGAGTTGCGATGGGTGGCGCGCGCATGCCCCCACGATGCCGGCGCAATCCTGCGCCGCCTCGCCGGGAAAGATCACGCCCCATGGCAGGTCGGTCGGGCGGCCCCAAAGCTCGGCATTGATGAAATTCGAGATGCGGCCGAGCAGGATCGCGGGCGGCGTGGCCAGCGCGATGGTGTCGGCGACGCCGCCGAGCGGCAGCTTGTGGCGGCGCGCGAAGATCAGGATCGCGAGGATCACGCCGATGAAGCCGCCATGGAACGACATGCCGCCCTGCCACAAGAAGGGGATCTCCCACGGGCGGGCCAGGTAATAGTCCGGTTGGTAGATCAGCGCGTAGCCCAAACGCCCGCCGCCGATGATGCCGAGGATGATCCAGCTGAGCAGGTTCTCAAGCTCGGGCGGCGTCATGGCGGGGTCGTCCCCGGCCCAGAGCCGGGGCCGCCGGAGCGCCGCGACGGCGAGCCTCCAGCCCAGCAGGATGCCGACGATATAGGCCAGCGCGTACCAGCGCAGCGCGAACTCGAACCCGCCGAGCGAGATCGAGAAGATCTCGGGCGAGATCTCGGGGAAGGGGATGCCATTCATGGGGCGATACCTGCGGCGGCGCGCCGGGGCTTGTCAATCCGGGGTCCCGCGCGGGAGGGGGGCGTCGCTCGCTCGGACGTGAGGCCGCGCGTGGAGGCGTAGCCGCCTTGTCGCGACGCCCGGCGCCGCCCATATAGGGACCAGCCCGAAACAGCGGAGACCCGCCATGCAATCGAAAAACAAGATCTTCGACGATCTGTCGCAGCTGATGACCAACGCGATGGGCGTGGCGCAGGGTGCGAAGGACGAAGCCAACAACGCCATGAAGTCGATGCTCGACCGTTGGCTCGCCGATCGCGACCTGGTGACGCGGGAGGAGTTCGACGCGGTGCGCGCCATGGCGCAGAAGGCGCGCGAGGAGAACGAGGCGCTCAAGGCGCGGATCGTGGCGCTCGAGACCAAGACCTCGAACTGATCGCTTGCGACCGGTCGGATGTGAAACGGGCGGCCCGGCGGGCCGCCCGTTTCACATTTCAGGAGGCTCAGCCCTCGAAACCTTCGAGATAGGCGCTCAGGATGTCGCGGGCGGCCTCGAGATCGGTGCGGTCGACCATTTCGGTGACGGTGTGGATGTAGCGGGTGCCGACCACCACGCCCACGGCGCGCGCACCCGCGGCCGCCTGTTGGGCCGCCGCCCCATCCTGACCGCCGGCGGCCAGCATGGTGCGCTGGAACGGGATCTCGCGCTCGCGGGCGAGGGTTTCAAGATCGGCTACGAGGCCGCGATCCGCAATGAAGCTGGTGTCTCGTACATGCAGGCCGAAGCCCTTGCCCAACACGGTGGTGCGGTCCTTTTCCGGCACGCCGGGCGTGTCGCAGGCCAGCGTCGTGTCGACGCCGATGCCGATGTCGGGGCGCACCTTGTAGGCGGCGGTGCGCGCGCCGCGCAGGCCGACCTCCTCCTGCGAGGTGAACACCACGTGGATCTCGGCACCGCGTCCCTTGTCGCCCAGCCGGCGCATCGCCTCGATCCCGAGCCAGCAGGCGACGCGGTTGTCGAGCGCCTTGGACACGAACCTCTCGCCCATTTCGAGGAAGGGCTCGTCCATCACCACCATGTCGCCGATCCCGACCTTGTCGGCGGCCGCCTTGCCAAGCCCGGTGTCGATGTAGAACTCGCCCACCGCGGGCACCTTCTTGCGCTCCTCGGGTGAGGAGATGTGGATCGGCTTGCCACCGGGGTTCATCACGCCCTTGATGTCGCCCTCATCGGTGCAGACCAGCACCCGGCGCGAGAACAGGTTGCGCGGATCGAAGCCGCCGACCGGCTGCAACCAGAGAAACCCCTTCTCGTCGATATGGCTCACCAGAAAGCCGATCTCATCCATGTGGCACAGCAGCATGATCTTTGGCGCGTCGGGGACGGCGGCGTCGCGGCGGCAGTGAAGGCTGCCCATCGGGTCGGTTTCCACGTGGTCGAACAGGCCGTCGATCTCGGCGGTGATCAGGTCGCGCACCCGATGCTCGTGCCCCGGCACGCCGGGGGTTTCGCACAGGCGCTTCAGAAGGTCGGTGTTCATGCTTGTCTCCGCTTTTGCTGCAGAGGCTGACCCGGCGGCGCGGCGGGTGCAACGGCCTCGTGGCGGAAACCGCAGAATGCGCTGCCGCTGCGGAACCGCAAGCGGGTGATTCGGTTATCCACAGGAAATATCGGGGATGATTCTCGAATCGACCGAATCGGGGCAATTATCCCCAAGAAACGGCTTTACAGCGACTCGGCCAAGACTCACCATATACACCCGGGACAGGCGCTACGGAAGAACCTCCGTGTCATGTGTCTCAGGCTGGTGCCCGACACCCGTCACCGCAAGGAAAAGAGGCCGTCCATGGCATTGTCAGAGCCCTATCTCGACGACGAGATCCACCCGATCGACCTCGTGGAACAGGTCGCCGACCTGCATGAATGGGCGGTCGAACGAGTGGCCGAGGACCAGATCGCCATGACCCTCAAGGGCCAGTGGCGCGACTACGCGGTGACGCTGGCTTGGCAGCCCGCCGATGAGACGCTGCGTCTGGCCTGCATGTTCGAGATGCAGCCGCCCGAGCCGCGGCTGCCGCAGATGCTCGACCTGATCAACCGCATCAACGACCGCTGCTGGGCGGGTGGGTTCACATGGTGGGGCGCGCAGGGAATGATGGCCTACCGCTACGGGCTGGTGCTGTCGGGCGGGCAAATCGCGGGCTCCGAGCAGGTCGACACGATGATCCACACCGCCTTCAACGCCTGCGAGCGGTTCTATCCTGCATTTCAGCTTGTGTCCTGGGCGCATCGCGACCCGGCCGCCGCGATGCAGATCGCCATCGCCGAAGCCTACGGACGGGCCTAGTTCAGAACCACTGCCCGGGCTCCATCAGCCCCAGATCGAGCAGTTGGCGCGCACGCCATTCGAAACGCTGCGATCCGGCCCAGTGAAAACCGTCGATCACCTCGCGCGACGCCGGGTTGCGGCGCAGGGCCTTGGCGGTGCGGAAAGAGCATGTCGCCACCGTGGGCGAGCGGTGCCATTCGCATTGCAGGGTGTTGTACTCGGCCCGATCAAAGCGGTGGTCCCTTCCGAGCTTCAGCCTCGGGGCGGCGCGAAACAACGGGACCCCCAGGATCTGGCGGCAATCTCGTGGCACATGCTCCTCGAATCGCCAGCGCAACCCGCCGAAGATATCCACTTGGCGCTCGATCAAGTGGCCCCGCCCGTCGTGCCGCCCATGCGAGAAATATCCCAGACGGTCGAAACTGGCCCGCAGGCGCGACATTCCGTCGGGGTCGGCGGCGAGATCGGGCGCATAGAGATCGACCGTGACGCCGGGCGCGGTGTCGCGCCGCTCTTCGGCGAGAAAGGCGCAAAGCTCGGCCACGCCACGATCCTCGCTGAAGGGAAAGTAGAGATACTCGGCATTGTAGCAGTAGAACAGCCATTGCCCCGGCGAGACGGCGCCGATCACCGCGTTGACAATGTCGATCCCGGTGTCTTCGGTGCGGGTGTCGGCCTCGACCCAGTCGAGCCGGGGGTCCGACAGGGCGGGGCGGGGCAGGTCCGAGGGGGCGAAAGCGACGACCCGCGCGAAGCCCATTGCGAGGTGATGGTGCAGCGTGCTCTCGATCTCGGCCGCATCCTCGATCAGCACGAGGGCCATTGGTCCGATTGAGGCGCCGCGCCGCTCCGCGCGCAGGGAGGCCACAAAACGATCGAGGCTGTCGGGGGTCATCGCGCGTCCTGTCGTCTGGGGCCTTAGGTACTCTGGACAGGGATTGCCTAGCGGGCTCCTCATTGCAAGAGCCGGGCCTTTGGCCTAGACCACGCCCCTGATCACGCAAAGGGATGGCGGTGATGACCCAGGCGCCCAAGAAGCTCTTCATCAAGACCTATGGCTGTCAGATGAACGTCTATGACAGCGAGCGCATGGCCGAGACGCTGGGCGCGTCGGGCTACGTCACCACCGAGACGGCGGAAGACGCCGACATGGTGCTGCTTAACACCTGCCATATCCGCGAGAAGGCCGCCGAGAAGGTCTATTCCGATCTCGGGCGGCTGCGCCCGCTCAAGGAGGCCAAGCCCGGTCTCAAGATCGGCGTGGCGGGCTGCGTAGCGCAGGCCGAGGGCGAGGAGATCCTGAACCGGATGCCGCTCGTCGATCTCGTGGTCGGGCCGCAGAGCTATCACCGCCTGCCCGAGATGGAGCGCGCGGTGGGGCAGGGCGGCCGCGCCGTCGATACCGATTTCCCCGAGGACGACAAGTTCGAGGCGCTGAAGTCGCGGCCCAAGGCCAAGCGCGGGCCGACCGCCTTTCTCACGGTGCAGGAGGGCTGCGACAAGTTCTGCGCCTTCTGCGTCGTGCCCTACACGCGTGGCGCCGAGGTCAGCCGTCCGGCCGAACGCATCGTCGCGGAGGCGCGCGGGCTCGTGGAGGCCGGAGTGCGCGAGATCACGCTTCTGGGTCAGAACGTCAATGCGTGGCACGGTGCCGAAGGAGGTCTTGCCGCGTTGGTGGGGCAGTTGGCGGCGATCGACGGGTTGGAACGCATCCGCTACACCACCTCGCATCCCAACGACATGGACGAGGCGCTGATCGCCGCGCATGGCCAAGAGGCCAAGCTGATGCCCTATCTGCACCTGCCAGTGCAGTCGGGCTCGGATCGCATCCTGAAGGCGATGAACCGCAAGCACACGGCCGACCAGTATCTTCGGCTGATCGAGCGCATCCGCGCGGCGCGGCCCGACATCCTGCTCACCTCGGATTTCATCGTCGGTTTCCCCGGCGAGACCGACGCCGATTTCGAGGCGACGATGGATCTGGTGCGAGCCGTGGGTTATGGCTCGGCCTTTTCGTTCAAGTATTCGCCGCGCCCCGGCACGCCCGCGGCCGAGCGCAAGGTGCAGGTCGAGGCGTCGGTGATGGACGCGCGGCTGCAGCGGCTGCAGGCGCTGCTGGGAGAGCAGCAGCGCACTGCCCAAGAGACCATGGTGGGTCGTGAGACTACGGTGCTGTTCGAAAAGCCCGGTCGGCTTCCGGGGCAGATGGTCGGCAAGTCCGAGCATCTCTTCGCGGTACATGTGCAGGCCCCCGAGAGCCTTCGCGGCGAGATCGCACGGGTGAGGATCACCGCCTCGGGGCCCAACTCGCTCGCCGGGTCGCTGATCGGTTGAGCGGGACCGGCCTCTTGAGGCCGGGTCCCGCAGAATCGTTCCGCTCGTGCCATCGTGGTGAAATTGAGGCGGGCCCGTCGTGTCGGCATGGTCCGCGCAGCGATATGATGGTCTTCGGGGCAACAATGCTCCCGATATCGGTTGAACTGTAGCCTCACGGACTGGCAAATTCCTGCCGAGGCCTTCCCAACGCCTCGATCCGCATTAACACTACAATCAATCGAATGAGCGAACAGACAAGGCCCGCCCGGCTGCCGGTGGTGGGCGCCCGCCGACGGATCGAAAAGGATTGAAGATAGTGGCCTCATACATCACTGCAAAGTTGCGCGCCGTGGCCGGGGGGATCGCGGCGGTCGGACTGACGCTTGGGGCGCTGAGCGCGCCGGCGTTGGCGCAGGACCCCCGCATCGTGCCCGCAGAGCGCTATGTGCCGGGCATCTGGATCGATCCCGACGGCTGCGAGCACTGGGCCATGGATGATGGGGCCGAGGGCTTCATGGGGCCGCGCCGGATGCGCGATGGCAGCCCGGTGTGCCACCGCTCCGAGATCTGCGGCATCGTGCCGACCGACACGCTGTTCGCCACCGACCGATACGACGTCTCGGCCGCCGGCCGCGAGCGTCTGCGCCAGTTCTTCGGCGGGGCCGATGCTTTCGGTTTCCTGATCTATGGACACACCGACAGCCGCGCCAGCGACGAGTACAACATCACCTTGTCGAACAATCGCGCCCGTTCGGTGGCGCAGGTGGCGCAAGGACTCGGGGCGCGGGTCGTCGATGTGCGCGGCTTTGGCGAGCGTCAGCCCAAGGCGTCGAACGAGACCGCCGCCGGAATGCAGACCAATCGCCGCGTCGAAATCTACTGCCTGCGCTGAGGAGCGACATCATGACTGTCCTGAAGAGCTTCGCGATCCTCGGCTTGCTCGGCTCCGCCGCCGCCTGTGCGCCGATCGGCCCCGAGAAGTCCGTCGATCGCGGCATCAACTCGCATGATGTCTCGACCATGGTCGCCGGGATCTGGGTCGATCCCGACGGCTGCGACCACTGGATCATCGACGACGGCGTCGAGGGCTACATGTCCGAACGCCTGACGCCGGACGGCCTTCCGGTCTGCTCGGGCGTGGCGCAGCCGAACACGGTGGTCGGCCCGTTCAAGTCCGGCTCGCCGATCCCGGACCTGCTCTGAGCCCGAACGACGGGCTATCCACAGGGGCCGTGCCGAAAGGCGCGGCCCTTTTGCGTTCGGGGCGAGGCAACCGACCCCTGCCTCGCGCGTTTTCGCCTGCGGCATGGCCGCATCCGCTTGCGCGCGCGCCTGCGAATTGCGACCATCGCCTTGCTACATAGGCGCCATCCGGCATGAGGAGTCCTGCTTGTCCATCGCCAGCCCGACCGAGACAGTCCTCGAGTTTCCCAACAATTTCCTGTTGATAGATCTATGCGGCGAACATGATCGCCACCTCTCGGCCATCGAGGAGCGTCTGGGCGTTCAGATTCTGCGACGCGGCAACCGCCTGTCCGTGATCGGCGAGGAAGAGGCCAGCGCGGATGCGGCCCGGGTGTTGCAGGCCCTCTATGCACGTCTCGAAGCCGGTCGCGCGGTCGAGCCGGGCGATGTGGATCGCGAGTTGCGCATGGGTATCCCCGACGCGGCCTCGTCCACGGATGCCGACCAGATCGACCTGTTCAAGGCCGATCCCGCGGGCGAGCGCATCGAGATCAAGACCCGCCGCAAGCTCGTCGAGCCGCGCACCGAAGCGCAGAAGGACTATGTGCGCTCGCTCTTCGACAAGGAGCTGTGCTTCGGCATCGGCCCCGCCGGCACCGGCAAGACCTATCTCGCCGTCGCGGTGGGCGTGTCGATGTTCCTGCAGGGCCATGTCGACAAGATCATCCTGAGCCGCCCTGCGGTCGAGGCGGGCGAGAAGCTCGGCTACCTGCCCGGCGACATGAAGGAAAAGGTCGACCCCTACATGCAGCCGCTCTACGACGCGCTGAACGACTTCCTTCCCGGCAAACAGGCCGCCAAGATGATGGAGGAGAAGGTGATCGAGATCGCGCCGCTCGCCTTCATGCGTGGGCGCACGCTGTCCCGCGCCTTCGTGGTGCTCGACGAGGCGCAGAACGCCACGACGATGCAGATGAAGATGTTCCTCACCCGTCTGGGCGAAGGCTCGCGCATGGTGATCACCGGCGACCGCTCGCAGGTCGACCTGCCGCGCGGCGTCACCTCGGGGTTGCACGATGCCGAACGACTGCTCAAGGGCATCCCCAAGATCAGCTTCAACTACTTCACCTCGAAGGACGTGGTGCGTCACCCGCTGGTCGCCGCGATCATCGATGCCTATGAAGCCGATGGCGCAGCGTAGGGCGGCGCGGCCGCCACTGGTCGATTGCCTGATCGAGGATCACCGCTGGGAAGAGGTGTCGCTAGGGGCCCTGGCCGAGAGCGCCTGCGTCGCGGCGCTCAAGGCGCTGGGGTACGACCCTTCGCTGTTCGAGATCAGCCTTTTGGGCTGTTCGGACGTGCGGATCGCCGATCTCAACGCGGATTTTCGCGGCAAGCCCACGCCCACCAATGTGCTGAGCTGGCCGTCCGAAGATCGCCGCCCCGATCGCGCCGGAGCCCGGCCCGCGCCACCCCGCCGCGACCCCGTCGGTCCGACCGAGCTGGGCGATATCGCCATCGCTTGGGAGACCTGCCTGCGCGAGGCCGAGGCGGGCGGGCGGACAATCGCCGATCACGTTACGCATCTTTTGGTACACGGCACCCTTCATCTCATGGGCTATGACCATGAAACCGATGCGGATGCGGCGCTGATGGAAGGTCTCGAGACGGAGGTACTTGGCAAGATGGGGGTATCGGACCCATATGCCGCAACAGCCGAGGCAGCACCGGAAGGAGAAGATGGGCGACGCGTTTGACACGGCCGACACGGGCAACACCCGTGACGGCGACGGAGATGGTCCCGAGGGGCCAAGTAGCGTCACCGCCGAGAATGGCGGGGGGCGCGGTTTCTTCAGCCGCATCATCGGGGTGCTGACACCTGCCGAGTCCGAGCTTCCGCCGGTCGAAGCGCCGCGCAGCTTCGCGCCGGTCCTGCCGGTGCCGGGGATGCTCAACCTGCGGCGAATGCGGGTCGAGGACGTGATGGTGCCCAAGGCGGACATCATCTCGGTGCCCGTCACGATTCCCATGGAAGAGTTGGTAGAGGTGTTCCGCGACAGCGGCCTCACCCGGATTCCCGTCTTTGACGGCACGCTCGACACGCCGATCGGGTTGGTGAACCTCAAGGACTTCGCGCTGAAGTTCTGCTTCGTGCCCGAGCGGCCTGATTTTTCCCTGCGAGACATGCTCCGTTCTCTTCTCTACGTGCCGCCGTCGATGCCCTTGGGCGTGCTGCTGCAGAAGATGCAGGCCGAGCGGATACATATGGCGCTGGTCATCGACGAATACGGCGGCACCGACGGGCTCGTCACCATCGAGGACCTGATCGAGACCGTCGTGGGCGAGATCGAGGACGAGCACGACGTCGACGAGGCACAAAGCTTCCTGCGCGAAAAACCGGGCGTCTGGCTGGCGCTCGCGCGCACGCCGCTCGAAACCTTCGAGCGTGCGATCGGGCAGGATCTGACCGCGCATGAGGAGATCGACGAGGAAGAGATCGACAGCTTGGGCGGTCTCGTGTCGATGCTGGCGGGCCACGTGCCTGCCCGTGGCGAGGTGATCGAGCATCCGGCCGGGATCGAGTTCGAGGTGATCGACGCCGATCCGCGCCGGATCAAGCGGTTGCGCATCCGCATGCCCGAAAGCCGGGACAGTTGAACGGATGACTTCGGGCACGTTGCGGGCCACGGCCCGTCCCACCGCGCGGCGGCTTGCGACGCGGCCCTGGCCTCGCGCCGGGCTGGCGGCGGTCGCGGGTGTCGTCGCTGCCTTGGGGCTGGCGCCTTGGGGGCTATGGTGGCTGACGCTCCCTGCGGTGGTGCTGGTGCTGGTGCTGCGTCGCTTCGCCACCACGCGGCGCGGCGCATTCCTCGTCGGCTGGGGCTTTGGCGCGGGCTGGTTCGGGTTGGGCCTGTCTTGGATCATCGAGCCGTTCTTCGTCGATGCGGCGCGCGACGGCTGGATGGCCCCCTTCGCGGTAGTGCTGCTGTGCGGCGGGCTGGCGCTGTTCTGGGCTGCGGTTTTCGCGCTTGCGCATCGCCGGGGCACGAGGATGCTCGTGGCGTTGTGGGTGGCGGCCGAAATGGCGCGCGGCGTGGTGTTCACCGGCTTTCCCTGGGCGATGCCGGGGCACGTATTCATTGACACGCCGGTGGCGCAGCTCGCCGCTTTGGGCGGTGCGCCGCTGCTGACGCTGATCGCGCTGGGCCTGCCTGCGGCTGCATTGGCGATCGGTCTCCGCGCCAGCCTCGCCATTCCGGTTCTGGCCAGCATCGGAGCATGGATCGCGCTCGATCCCGGCGCCGCGCCTATGCCCGTGCCAGAGGCCCCGATTGTCCGGCTGGTCCAGCCGAACGCGGCGCAGTCGCTGAAGTGGGACCCCAAATGGCTGCCGGTGTTTCACGAGCGGTTGATGGAGCTGACCCGTCAGGGCGATGTGCCCGATCTCGTGGTCTGGCCCGAGACGGCGCTGCCTTGGCTGCTCGATCAATCGGGCGATTCACTGGCCCAAGGCGTGGACGCGGCGCGAGGTGCGGCGCTGGCGCTCGGCATCCAGAGGCGCGATGGAGCGCGCTACTACAATTCGGCCATCGTGGTCGATGCGGCGGGCGAGATCACGTCGCTTTACGACAAGACGCATCTCGTGCCGTTCGGCGAATACATCCCCTTTGGCGAGGTCGCCGCGCGATTCGGCATCCAAGGTTTGGCAGCGAGCGAGGGCGGCGGTTATGCGCCAGGGCCGGGGCTGCACCCGGTCTCGGTGCCCGGTATTGGGCTGGCACTGCCGCTGATCTGCTACGAGGGGATCTTCGCGGGCGAGATCAACGCGGCCGCCGCGACCGGGGCGCTGCGGCCCCGCCTGATGCTCCTGATGACCAACGACGCGTGGTTCGGCACCGTTTCCGGCCCTTACCAGCACTTCGCGCAGGCGCGGCTGCGCGCGATCGAGCAGCGCATGCCGATGGCGCGGGTTGCCAATACCGGCGTGTCCGGGATGATCGACGCGATGGGACGTGTGACCGCGCGGATCGATCTGGGCAAGATGGGCGCGGTCGACGCGGCACTGCCGCCGCGCGGGCCGACGCCGGGCTATGCGCGCTGGGGCGATGCGCCGATGCTCGTGCTCCTGTTGCTTCTGGCGGCCGTCGGCTGGCGGCACAATCGGCTTGACCGGGACCAAGACGGAGCGTAGCGGGGTCGGATTCTCGACACAACGGCTTCCTGGCGTGTCGGGTGATTTTCAATGGAGCGCCTCCCCATGTCCCGCCAGAATTACATCTTCACCTCCGAATCGGTGTCCGAAGGGCATCCCGACAAGGTCTGCGATCGCATTTCCGACGCCGTGCTCGACGCGCTGCTGATCGAGGAGCCCGAGGCCCGCGTCGCCTGCGAGACCTTCGCCACGACCAACCGTGTCGTGGTCGGTGGCGAGATCGGCCTCAAGGACCGGGATCGCCTGTCCGAGATCCTGAGCGGGGTCGAGGGGATCGTGCGCGAGTGCATCCGCGACATCGGCTATGAGCAGGAGGCGTTCCACCATCGCGACGTCGAGGTGACGAACCTGCTGCACGCGCAGTCGGCGCATATCGCCCAAGGCGTGGACGCCACCGATGGCAAGGAAGAGGGCGCGGGCGATCAAGGCATCATGTTCGGTTATGCCTGCCGCGAGACGCCCGAGCTGATGCCCGCGCCGATCCACTACGCGCACCGGGTGCTCAAACGCCTTGCAGAGGCCCGAAAGTCCGGGGCCGAGCCGACGCTGCGCCCCGATGCCAAGAGCCAGATCTCCCTGCGCTACGAAAACGGCATGCCGGTCGCGGCCACGTCGATCGTGCTGTCGACCCAGCATTCGGACGAAGGCCAGACCAGCGCCGACATCCGGGCCATCGTCGAGCCCTATATCCGCGAGGTTCTCCCCGAGGGCTGGATCACGCCCGAGACGGAATGGTGGGTGAACCCCACCGGTCGTTTCGTGATCGGCGGACCGGACGGCGACGCCGGCCTCACGGGCCGCAAGATCATCGTCGACACCTATGGCGGCGCCGCGCCGCATGGCGGCGGTGCCTTCTCGGGCAAGGACCCGACCAAGGTCGACCGTTCGGCCGCCTATGCCGCGCGCTATCTCGCCAAGAACGTGGTCGCCGCGGGTCTCGCCGATCGCTGCACGATCCAGCTGTCCTATGCGATCGGCGTGGCGCGGCCGCTGTCGATCTATGCCGATACCCATGGCACCGGCGTGGTCTCGAACGCCGAGATCGAACGCGCCGTGGCGCAGGCCATGGACCTTACCCCGCGCGGCATCCGGACGCAGCTCGGTTTGAACCGCCCGATCTATCAGCGCACGGCGGCCTATGGCCATTTCGGCCGCGCTCCCGAAGCCGATGGCGGCTTTTCGTGGGAGCGCACGGATCTGGCCGAGGCGCTCAAGCGCGGCCTCTGAACCCGAGGGCTCGAAGTGGCGGAGATCGGGTGGCCCTGCCACTTCACTCTTCAAATACGCATGGCGACCGGCACAGGCCTCCACGTGCTGCCAAGCCCTGTTGCGCGCGCGTCCGACCCGCGCTAACCCGCGCGCCATGACAAAAGGCTCGCATTCCTCGGGCGCCCCATGGCGCAACTTCTATGGCCGGATTCGCGGCAAGACCCTGCGCCCGACGCAGAAGGACCATCTCGAGCACGACCTCGACGCGCTCTCACCCGGTCCCGTCGGCTGGGACGTGAACCCCGAGCGCGCGCCCCTCGACCTTGCGGCCCGCTTTGGCGAACGGCCGATCTGGGTCGAGATCGGCTTTGGCGGCGGCGAGCACCTTGTGCACATGGCCAAGACAAATCCGCAGGTGGCGATCATCGGTGCCGAGCCGTTCATCAACGGCGTGGCGATGCTTTTGGGCAAGATCCGCGATGCGGGCGTGGACAACATCTCGGTGCATCCGGGCGACGTGCGCGACCTGTTCGACGTGCTGCCCGAGGGCAGCGTCGAGAAGGCGTTTCTCAACTATCCCGATCCATGGCCCAAGGCGCGGCATCACCGGCGGCGCTTCGTGACGCAGGAGCATCTCGTGCCGCTTTTGCATGTGCTCAGACCCGGTGCCGAGTTCCGGGTGGCGACGGATATCCCCGATTATGTGCGCCAGACGCTCGAGGAGGTGCCGGTCGCGGGTTTCGAACGCATCGATCATTCCGACGATCGGGCTTGGGTCGACTGGCCTTCGACACGCTACGAGCAGAAGGCCCTGCGCGAGGGCCGGCGCCCGCATTACCTGACCTTCCGCAAACCCTGAGGGCGGGAGCCTCCGGCGGGAGAGTATTTCGGGAGTAAAGTGGCCCGGGGCGTGGACCATGTCCCGAGGCCGGTCTAGGAACGAGGCGATCAATTCACGAGGTGCCCCGATGTCCGGCCATGGCGATCCGATCCCGATGATGTCCCAACGCGGGCCCGCGCTTAGCGGTGAGGCGCATGTGCCCGGCGACAAGTCGATCAGCCACCGCAGCCTAATCCTCGGCGCGCTCTCGGTGGGCGAAACGGTGATCGAGGGGCTGCTTGAAGGGCAGGACGTGCTGGACACGGCCAAGGCGATGCGCGCCTTCGGGGCCGAGGTCACGGATCACGGCGAGGGCCGTTGGTCGGTGCACGGTGCCGGCGTCGGCGGTTTTGCCGAGCCTGAGGGCGTGATCGATTGCGGCAATTCCGGCACCGGCGTGCGGCTGATCATGGGGGCGATGGCCACCACGCCGATCACCGCGACCTTCACTGGCGACGCCTCGCTCTGCTCGCGCCCGATGGGGCGCGTCACCGATCCGCTGGCCCTGTTCGGCGCGCGCGCAGAAGGGCGCGAGGGCGGGCGGTTGCCGATGACGATCACCGGCGCGGCCGATCCCATGCCGGTGCGCTACACCGTGCCGGTGCCGTCGGCGCAGGTGAAATCGGCGGTGCTGCTGGCGGGGCTCAACGCCCCCGGCAAAACCGTGGTGATCGAGAAGGAGGCCACCCGCGACCACACCGAGCGGATGCTCGCAGGCTTTGGCGCGGAGCTGACGGTCGAGGAGACCGATGAGGGGCGGGTGATCACGCTCACCGGTCAGCCCGAGCTGACCCCGCAGCACATCGTGGTGCCGCGCGACCCCAGCTCCGCGGCCTTCCCGGTCTGCGCCGCGCTGATCGCCGAGGGCTCGGACGTGCTGGTCCCGAATATCGGCCTCAACCCGACCCGAGCCGGGCTGTTCGAGACGCTGCGGGAGATGGGCGCGGATCTCGTTTACGAGAACCCGCGCGAGGAGGGGGGCGAGCCGGTGGCCGACCTGCGGGCAAGGTTCTCCCCGAACATGAAGGGCATCGAGGTGCCGCCTGCCCGCGCCGCATCGATGATCGACGAATATCCGGTGCTCTCGGTCGTCGCGGCGTTTGCCCAAGGCCCGACCGTGATGCGCGGCGTCAAGGAGCTCCGCGTGAAGGAGAGCGACCGGATCGATGCCATGGCCCAAGGGCTGCGCGCCGCGGGCGTCGAGGTCGAGGAAGGCGAGGATTGGTGGATCGTCCATGGTCGCGGCCATGGAGAGGTGCCGGGCGGCGTCACGGTCGAGAGCCGTCTCGACCACCGCATCGCCATGTCCTTCCTCGTGATGGGGCTGGCCAGCAACGAGCCCATGCGCGTCGATGACGGCGGGCCGATCGCGACCTCATTTCCGGTGTTCGAGCCGCTGATGACGGGTCTCGGCGCCGATGTGAGGCGGGCATGATCTTCACGGTCGCCATCGACGGCCCGGCCGCGGCGGGCAAGGGGACGGTGGGCCGCGCCGTCGCCGCGCATTTCGGCTTTGCGCATCTCGACACGGGGCTGTTGTACCGGGCCGTCGGCGCTTTGGTCCTAAAAGGCTCCGAACCGGTCGCGGCGGCGCGCGGGCTGGCGCCCGAGGCTCTGGAGCAGCCGGGCCTCAGAAGCCCCGAGGTCGCCCGGGCGGCCAGCGAGGTCGCGGTGATCCCGCAGGTCCGCGCGGCGCTGCTCGAGTTTCAGCGCGGTTTCGCGCGGCGCGAAGGGGGCGCGGTGCTTGACGGGCGTGACATCGGCACGGTGATCTGCCCGAGTGCCGAGGTGAAGCTCTTTGTCACCGCCAGCGCCGAAGCCCGCGCCGGGCGAAGGCTCGCGGAATTGCTGGAGGCCGGTCATGATGCCAGCTTCGACAGCGTGCTGGCGGATGTGAAGGCCCGCGATGCGCGGGATTCGGAGCGCGCCGCGGCGCCGTTGCGGCCCGCCGAGGACGCGTTCCTGCTCGACACCTCGGATCTGGACGCCGCGCAAGCAGTCTCGGCCGCCGTGGCGCGCGTGGCCGCGGCACTGGGGCGCTAGGACATCACGTCGCGCAGCACGGCGAGCAGGGTGCGGGTCGAGGTGAACATCGTCCCGAGCTGGTGGGTGACGAGGAACATCAGCGGATAGCTGAGACCCGGCCGTGCCTCAAGCCAGTCCAGAAGGCCGGTGTCCAGCAGGAGGCGCCGCAGCAAGGGCACCGCTGTAAGCGCGAGGCCCGCGCCGATCAGGCCGCCCACGAGGATGTCGCTGGGCCAGTGAAAGCCCAGGATCACGCGTGGCAGCGCGATGACGACGCCCGCATGCGCCAGCGCCACAAGCCCCCAGCGCCGGTCGACCAGCAGGATGCCGGTGGCCAGCGCCACGAACAGCACCGCGTGATCGCTCGGCATCGAGGACCAGCCGTTCAGGGTGCCGTGATCGATCGTGTCGGCAAGGCGCAGCGGCAGGTCCGAATCGTGGATCGGGCGCGCCCGGTAGGGCAGGGACATCGACAGGACCCGCCCCGCCGCCAGCGCCAGCACCGCCGTGACCAATGTCGCGGCAAGACCCGCACGGCGGCGCGCGACATGTGCATGCGGCACCATCCACAGCCCCCAGACCAGCATCATCAGCGGGATGCCCTTGAACACCGGGCTGGCCGAAAGCTGGACGAGCAGCGCATCGAGCACGTCACCGCGCCCGGCGAACCCGTTCAGGGCGAGAAGTATGTCGAGATCCACCGGGCCTCCGTCGGTCGTGCTCCCCATAGGGCCGATGTGGCGCGGTCGGGACAATGGCGGCAGGGGCCTAGGCCGCAACTGCGGGCGCGAGTGTGGCCGTGCTGCTTGATCAGCGCGCTGGATCGGACTATAGACGCGAGCGTCAAGGGAACGGTACGCCATGCGCGTACGAGCAGCATCGGCAGGGTCGGAACTCCGGCCCTCGTCGTGTTGGAACGTTTCCGGGGCAAACCGTAATCCAAAGACCGGCGGAGACAACCGCCTGGCCCGTATAGCGACTTACAAAGGAAAAACTGACCGCATGTGCGCTAAAGCATCCATGGAGGAATTCGAAGCCCTCCTGAACGAAAGCTTCGAAATCGACACGCCGTCCGAAGGCAGCGTCGTCAAGGGCCGCGTTCTCGCCATCGAGGCGGGCCAGGCCATCATCGATGTCGGCTACAAGATGGAAGGCCGCATCGATCTCAAGGAATTCGCGAACCCCGGCGAGCAGCCGGACCTCAAGCCCGGTGACGAGGTCGAGGTCTTCCTGCGCCAGGTCGAAAACGCCCGTGGCGAAGCCGTCATCAGCCGTGAGATGGCCCGCCGCGAAGAAGCCTGGGACCGCCTCGAGAAGGCCTATGCCGACGAGGAGCGCGTCGAGGGCGCCATCTTCGGTCGCGTCAAGGGCGGCTTCACCGTCGATCTCGGCGGCGCCGTGGCCTTCCTGCCGGGCTCCCAGGTCGACGTGCGTCCCGTGCGCGACGCCGGCCCGCTCATGGGTCTCAAGCAGCCGTTCCAGATCCTCAAGATGGACCGTCGCCGGGGCAACATCGTGGTGTCGCGTCGCGCGATCCTCGAAGAGAGCCGCGCCGAGCAGCGCGCCGAGGTCATCGCCAACCTGCACGAAGGCCAGACGGTCGACGGCGTGGTCAAGAACATCACCGAATACGGTGCGTTCGTTGATCTGGGCGGCGTCGACGGCCTGCTTCACGTCACCGACATGGCGTGGCGCCGCGTGAACCACCCGTCCGAGATCCTGGCGATCGGCGAGACCGTCAAGGTCCAAGTCATCAAGATCAACAAGGAAACCCACCGCATCAGCCTCGGCATGAAGCAGCTGCAGGACGATCCGTGGGATTCGGTCGAGGGCAAGTTCCCGATCGAGAGCGTGCACACCGGCCGCGTGACCAACATCACCGATTACGGCGCCTTCGTGGAGCTGGAGCCGGGTGTCGAGGGTCTGGTCCACGTCTCCGAGATGAGCTGGACCAAGAAGAACGTGCACCCCGGCAAGATCGTTTCCACTTCGCAGGAAGTGGAAGTGATGGTGCTCGAGATCGACAGCGCCAAGCGCCGCGTCTCGCTCGGCCTGAAGCAGACCCAGCGCAACCCGTGGGAAGTCTTCGCCGAGACCCATCCCGAGGGCACCGAGGTCGAGGGCGAGGTGAAGAACATCACCGAGTTCGGCCTGTTCGTCGGCCTTCCGGGCGACATCGACGGCATGGTCCACCTGTCCGACCTGACCTGGGAAGGTCGTGGCGAGGACGTGATCGGCGACTTCCGCAAGGGCGACGTCGTGAAGGCCAAGGTCACCGAGGTCGACATCGAGAAGGAGCGCATCTCGCTCTCGATCAAGGCGATGGACGGCGACCCGTTCGCGGATGCCATCGGCGGCGTGAAGCGCGGCTCGATCATCACCGTCGAGGTGACCAAGATCGAAGACGGCGGCATCGAGGTGACCTATGAGGGCATGAAGTCCTTCATCCGTCGCTCGGACCTGTCGCGCGACCGTGCCGAGCAGCGCCCCGAACGCTTCGGCGTCGGCGACAAGATCGATGTGCGCGTGACCAATGTCGACAGCAAGACCCGCAAGCTGGGCCTGTCGATCAAGGCGCGCGAGATCGCCGAAGAGAAGGAAGCGGTCGAGCAGTACGGTTCCTCCGATTCGGGCGCCTCGCTGGGCGACATCCTCGGCGCTGCCCTCAAGGGCGACCGCTGAGCCCGTCGGGGCCTCTCGGGGCCCCGGCCACAAGATCGGCCTCGTCGTCCGGAAACGGACGGCGGGGCCTTTTCGTGAACGGATCGCGAAAACAGTCCCCTTGATTTGACTGCACTATTTATCGGAACCCGTGAACGTCCTATAGTCTTCCTGTCACAGGTCCGTGACACCCCGCCTCCGGGGTGTCGGCCGGGCAAGGGGGGGGCGCACATGATTCGATCCGAACTGATCCAGAAGATCGCGGACGAGAACCCGCATCTCTATCAACGCGACGTGGAAAAGATCGTGAACACCATCTTCGACCGGATCACCCAGGCCATGGCCGAGGGCAACCGCGTCGAACTGCGCGGCTTCGGGGCCTTTTCGGTCAAGAAGCGCGACCAGCGTCTCGGCCGCAATCCCCGCACAGGCGAGGCGGTCGAGGTCGACGAGAAACACGTCCCCTTCTTCAAGACCGGCAAGCTGTTGCGCGACCGGCTCAATGGGAAATAGAACCAAGACATGAGAGCTCTCCGCACCGCCTTTTGGGGCATCGTCGCCATCTGTCTCGTCATCCTCGGCCTCGCCAATCGCGGCGTCGTCACGCTGCGCGTACTGCCCGAGGGGCTCAGCGGCCTGTTCGGCGTCTCGCCCGATGTCGACATGCCGCTCTATGCCGTCATCCTGATCGGCGTGGCGCTCGGCCTCCTGATCGGCTTCCTGTGGGAGTGGCTGCGCGAGCACAAGCACCGCGCCGAGGCCCGCAAGCGCGCCCGCGAGGTGAACCGGCTCGAGCGCGAGGTGGACCGCCTTCGCCACGAGAAGCACGAGGGCGAGGACGACGTGCTGGCCCTCGTCGATGCGCCGGCCGTGCCCGCGCGCGCCTGACCGTGCCTGTCTCCGTCAAGATCTGCGGCCTGTCCGACAGGGCAGGCCTCGACGCCGCCATGGCGGCGGGCGCGCGCTATGTGGGTTTCGTATTCTTCGCGAAATCCCCCCGTGCGGTGACGGTCGAGCAGGCCGCCGCGCTCGCCGTCGAGGTGCCGCCGGGCATCGCCAAGGTGGCGCTGGTGGTCGACGCCGACGATGCCACTCTTGACGAGATCGTGGCCCGCGTGCCGCTCGACATGCTGCAGCTTCATGGCCACGAGACACCCGAGCGCGTGGCCGAGGTCCGTGCGCGTCACGGCCTGCCGGTGATGAAGGCGGTGGGCGTGGCCTCCGAGGCCGATCTGCCCGCGCTTGATGCCTATGCCGCCGTGGCCGACCAGATCCTTGTCGACGCCAAGGCACCCAAAGGTGCCCCGCTTCCGGGCGGCAATGGGCTGGCCTTCGACTGGCAGCTGATCGCGGGACGGCGCTGGCCGGTGCCGTGGATGCTGGCGGGCGGTCTCACGCCCGACAACCTCGCCGAAGCGGTGGCCCGAACCGGCGCGCGGCAGGTCGACGTATCTTCGGGCGTGGAAAGCGCGCCGGGTGTGAAGGATGAGGTCCGCATTCGCGCCTTTCTCGACGCCGCAAGCCTCTGAGGGGCATCAATTTGGGCGATTGCCCCGGCCTGTCGGCTGCCCTACATGCCATCCATGAGCAAACCCGTCGATCACGAGCGTGAGAAGGCCCGGCTGCGCCGGCAGATGCGGGCCATGACCGGCGGATCGCCACGTTTGCACGGGCTGACCGAACGATTGATGGCGGACCATGCGCGCTGGATTCGCATTCCCGCGGGGATCCTGCTGATCCTGGGTGGTTTTGCCGCGATCCTGCCGCTCTTCGGGCTGTGGATGCTGCCGATTGGTCTGGCGCTTCTGGCGGTGGATTTGCCGATGCTGCGACCGGGCGTCAACTCCACGCTGATCCGGGGCCGTCGCTGGAGCGACGGCATGCTGCGCCGCTGGCGCGACAGGAACCACGCCGCGCCCCGGGACCGCGACTGACGCCTTGGGCCTTTACCGTGCGGCGCGGCAAGGGTAGTCCGGACGCCGAACGCGAGGAGGCTCAGCGCATGGCGGACGATCTCATCAACAGCTTCATGGCCGGGCCCGACGAGGGCGGCCGCTTCGGCGAATTCGGAGGCCGCTTCGTCTCGGAGACGTTGATGCCACTGATCCTGTCGCTCGAGGCCGAATATGAGAAGGCCAAGACCGACGACGCCTTCTGGGCCGAGATGAACGACCTGTGGACCCATTATGTGGGTCGCCCGAGCCCGCTCTATTATGCCGAGCGGCTGACCGAGCATCTGGGCGGCGCCAAGATCTATCTCAAGCGCGACGAGCTGAACCACACCGGCGCGCACAAGATCAACAACGTGCTGGGTCAGATCATCCTCGCCCGTCGCATGGGCAAGACCCGGATCATCGCCGAGACCGGCGCAGGCCAGCACGGCGTCGCCACCGCGACGGTCTGCGCCAAGTTCGGCCTGAAATGCGTGGTCTACATGGGCGCGCATGACGTGGAGCGGCAGGCGCCCAACGTGTTCCGGATGCGGCTTCTGGGTGCGGACGTGATCCCTGTCACCTCCGGGCGCGGCACCCTCAAGGACGCGATGAACGACGCGCTGCGCGACTGGGTTACCAATGTGCGCGACACCTTCTACTGCATCGGCACCGTCGCGGGCCCGCACCCCTATCCGGCGATGGTGCGCGACTTCCAGTCGATCATCGGCAAGGAGGTGCGCGAGCAGATGCACGAGGCCGAGGGGCGCCTGCCGGACACGTTGATCGCCGCGATCGGCGGCGGGTCGAATGCGATGGGGCTGTTCTTCCCTTTTCTTGACGACCGCGAGGTGAACATCATCGGCGTCGAGGCGGGCGGTAAGGGCGTCGACCAGAAGATGCAGCACTGCGCCTCTCTCACCGGCGGACGCCCCGGTGTGCTGCATGGCAACAAGACCTACCTGCTGCAGGATGATGACGGCCAGATCCTCGAAGGTCACTCGATCTCGGCCGGGCTCGATTACCCCGGCATCGGCCCCGAACATGCCTGGCTGCATGAGATCGGCCGCGCGCAATACGTGGCGATCACTGACATGGAGGCGCTCGAGGCGTTCAAGCTGTCTTGTGCGCTCGAAGGCATCATCCCGGCGCTGGAGCCGTCTCACGCATTGGCCCATGTCATGAAGATCGCGCCGGATCTACCGCGCGACCATCTCTTGGTAATGAACATGTGCGGTCGGGGCGACAAGGACATCTTCACTGTCGCCAAGCATCTGGGCGTTGATATCTCGGCTTGATTTGTTTGGCCTCACGATTATGTGATCACTTGCCGTCGAACGGAGTTGTCGGATGACACGTTGGACGACGAACTCACAATTGAGAGGACACGACATGCTGAACAAACTGACTTTCGCTGCTGCCACGACCGCCCTCGTTCTGGGTGCTTCGGCCGCTTCGGCGCAGAGCATTCCGTTCGCCGAGGTCGACACCGACGGTGACATGATGCTGTCGAACGACGAGCTGGTCGCTGCCTTCGGCGCCGACGGCGCGGCGATCCTGATGGAGGACGACAGCGACGGCAACATGATGCTGAGCGTGCAGGAAATCCGCATCGCGACCGGCATGAGCATGGCGACCGAGCCGGCTTCGCCCGAAGCCCGCGCCGAGTCCGATGATGACGAAGATCCGGATTACCGCGACGCCACCGAATCCACGATCCAAGAGAACAATACCGAGACCGAAGGCTTCATCGAAGAGGGTGAAGACGGCGACGGCGAAGGCGATGAGGACGACGGTCAGTAACGCCAGTCGTTCCATACCTGATCTGAAGGGCCGACCGGATATCCTCCGGTCGGCCTTTTTCTGTTTCAGTCTTTATGTTTAGTTCACACGAATACGTGTCGTACGGTAACGAACCCTATCGGGTCTGAAGGGTTGGGGAGCGAACTCATTCTGGAGACGAAAATGCTCAAGACCTTTACCAGCGCCGCTGCACTTACCGCTCTCATGGCCGGTGGCGCCATGGCGCAGGACGACATGATGATCGATACCGATGCCACGGCCATGCAGATGTCGATGATGGACGGGCAGACCACTGTGACCTTCCCCCGCATCAACACCCGCCAGGACGGCTACATCGTCCTGCACGCCGTTACCGATGGCGAGCCGGTGGTGCCTGAATCGCTGGCACACGCCATGGTCATGGCCGGCGAGAACACCGATGTCACCGTGATGGTGCCCGGGGCGCTTGCCGCCGGGACCGAACTCGTGGCCATGCTGCACGTCGAGTCGAACGGCAACGGCGTCTATGATTTTGGCCCCGACATGACCGACGTCGACACGCCGGTCATGGTCAACGACGCGCCCGTGACGGCGATGTTCACCGTTCCCGAAGGCATGATGATGCACTCGGGCGACGACATGCCCTCGACCGACATTGCTGAACCGGAAGTCCGTGCCGAGTCCGATGACAGCAGCGATCCGGATTACCGCGACACCGACGAATCCACGATCCAGCCCAACGACACCGAAACCGAAGGCTTCATCGAAGAGGGTGAAGATACCGAAGGTGAAGGCGACGAAGACGACGCTGGTTGATCTTGGTGATTTAGCGGGATCGGCTTCGCGGCCGGTCCCGTCAAACAAAGCCTCGGCTGGACAGTATCCGGCCGGGGCTTTTGCTTGTCAGCTTGCGTGTTGTGTCAGAACCTCGAGCGGCACGATTTCGAGCGCGCGTTTGTGGGTGGCGGCAAGGTGTACCCGAGGCGCGCAGCCCTCGTCATGGGCCTGCAGAAAACGTCCCGCACAAAGGCACCAGCTGTCTCCGGGGGCCAGACCGGCAAAGCCGAACTCAGGTCGCGGCGTGCTCAGGTCATTGCCCACATATTTCGAATAGGCGAGGAATTCGGCCGTCATCACCGCGCAGACCGTATGGCTGCCTTGGTCTTCGGCGCAGCTGTTGCAGTGCCCATCCCGAAAGAACCCGGTCAGGGGCGCGGTCGAGCAGGGCGCCAGCGGGCCGTCCAGAACGTTGAGCGACGGGTCCATCTGCATGGCAATCCTCCTGAGAAAAGGTCAGTGGGCGCGCCCGGATTGGCAGCCCGGCGAACCTTTGGCAGCTCCGTTCTAACAAGTCACCTGAAGCGATCCGCCAGCTTTTGCAGGGCAGAGCGATCATCTGACCTGTCCGGTTCTGCCGAGGCGGGGTCCTGTCGCGCCGCGGGTTCGGTCTCGGGCGCCTGCGGCTCGGCGGGTCGGCCCTTGGTCCCACCACCGGAACGCGGCGGGTTCAGTCGCAGTGATACTGCGTTGAGGAACCGCGCATCGTCGCCCGCCGCCAAGGCTGCCGCTCCGTCGGAGATACCGCGCAGCATGTCGTCGAGCCAGATCTCGTCGGCCTTGGCGAAATCCTTGAGCACGTAGCCCGGCACCGCGTCCTTGTGGCCGGGATGGCCCACACCCATGCGCACGCGGTCGTAATGCGGCCCCAGGTGCTGGTGGATCGAACGCAGGCCGTTATGCCCCGCGTGACCGCCGCCAGCCTTAGTCTTGAGCCGCCCGGGCGCGAGATCGATCTCGTCATGAAAGACGCAGATGTCGGTGCTGTTGATCTTGTGGAACCGCGCCGCCTCGCCGACCGACTGGCCGGACAGGTTCATGAATGTCATGGGCTTGAGAAGCAGCACCTTCTGCGACCCGAGCCTGCCCTCGGACATCTCGCCCTGAAACTTTGCGCGCCAAGGTGCGAAGCCGTGATCTTCCGCGATCCGGTCCACGGCCATGAAGCCGATGTTGTGACGATTCCGGGCATATTTGCCGCCCGGGTTTCCAAGTCCGACGAAGAGTTTCATGCGGCGGAACCTAGCGCGCCGTCACGCGCAGGGCCAGTGCCCGGACGCAAAACGGGGCCCCGAAGGGCCCCGTTTCCACACGCTTGGTCGCCAAGGCGATCAGGCGTCGGTCTGCTCGGTCGCCTCGACCTCGTCGGCGGCGGGCTCGGCCTCTTCCTCGGCGGCGGCGGCGAGCTTCGAGGGCGCCGAGATGTTGGCGATCACGAAGTCACGGTCGATCGTCGGCTTGGCGCCCGAGGGCAGGGTGACGTCGCTGATGTGAATCACGTCGCCGATCTGCTTGCCGGTCAGGTCGACCACGATCTGCTCGGGGATCTCGCCTGCGAGCACGTTCAGCTCGACCTCAGGGCGGACCACCGTGAGCACGCCGCCGCGCTTGATGCCCGGCGCGTCCTTGTGGTTCTCGAACTCGACGTGGATGTAGAGGCTGATCCGCGTGGTGCGGCGCAGGCGCAGCAGGTCCACATGGGTCGGCAGGTCGCGCACCACGTCGCGCTGCACCGAGCGGCAGATGACGCGCACGTCGTCCTGGCCCTCGACCTTGAGGTTGAACAGCGTCGACAGGAAACGGCCTGCCTTCAGCTTCTTGATCAGGGCGTTGTAGGGCAGGTTGATCGGCAGCGGGTCGGCGCCGCCGCCATACACGATGCCCGGAACGAGGTTCTCGCGACGTGCCTGACGAGCGGCCCCCTTGCCTGTCCCCGTGCGTGCCGTGGCAACGAGATCCGGAATCTCTTTGGCCATTGGTAAGTCCTTTCAGGTGATGGGCCATCCTCCAAGGGTGTATGGCCCGATTCAGAACCTGTGCCCTTAGCGCCGAATCCCCCGTTTGAAAAGGCCTGCATGGGCATAAACAGGCGCAGGCGACGCGGCGTCTCTGGACTGTCGGTCCGCCGCGTGGCACGGCCTTGCGCATGTCCATTCTCTCGGCTCTCCGACTGACTCGCGCGCCGGGCTCCGCCTTCGTGGTCATGGGGCTCTACTGGGGCGTCTTTGCCGCGCATGTGCCGGTGTTCCGTGACCGTCTCGGCGTCGATGACGCGGTGTTCGGCACGCTGCTGCTTGGCTCCTCCCTCGGCCTTCTGACAACGATGTGGCTGGCACCGCGGTTCGATCAGAAGCTGGGGCGCGCGGCCTTGCCCGTCGCGGCGGCACTTCTGGCGCTGGCGTGGATCGCACCGGCGCTTGCCGCGACGCCGCTGGCTTTCGCCATCGGCATGGTCGGCGTCGGCATGGCGTCGGGCGTCTGCGACGTGGTGATGAACGCGCGGGTGAGCCAGATCGAAGCGCAGTCGGGGCGTTCCTTGATGAACGCCAATCACGGGCTGTTCTCGCTGGCCTATGGTTGCGCCGCGCTCGCCTCCGGCCTCACCCGCGAGGCCGGGTTGCCGATCCTCGTGGTGTTCGGTGGCATGACGGTCGTGACGCTGGTGCTGATGCCGCTTTTGTGGCGCGCGCCCGCGTCGGCGATGATGCCGGAGGAAGGGGCGTCGGTGACACTGCCGCTCTGGCCGGTGGCGCTGTGCGGTATCGTGGTGATGATCGCCTTTCTGAGCGAGGCCACGGTCGAAAGCTGGTCGGCGCTGCATATCGAACGGACGCTGGGCGGTGGCGCGGCGCAGGGCGCGCTTGGTCCCGCCCTTCTGGGCATCACCATGACGCTGGGCCGTTTCGGCGGTCAGGCACTGGCCGAGAGGCTCAGTGAGACGGCAGTGATCCGGGTGGCGGCTCTGGTCTCGGCCTTTGGCGCGGCGATCGCGGCGATGGCCCCGGTGCCGATGGTGGCCTATCTCGGCTTTGCGATCACCGGTCTCGGCATTTCGGTGATCGGCCCGATGGGGCTGGCACTGGCGGGGCGCATGGTGGCGCCGCATCAGCGGTCGCAGGCCATCGCCCGTGTTGCCGTCATCGCTTTTTGCGCCTTCCTGATCGCACCGGTGCTGATGGGCGGATTGTCGGAGGTATTCGGCCTGCGGCTGGCCTTCGGGGCCGTCGCGGCGCTGCTGCTGATGATCCTGCCCCCGGTGCTGGCGCTGCGCCGCCGGGCTCGCGCGCTGGCAGCCGTTCCGGCCTGAGCCGGACCGGGCCGGGCACGGTGCCGCATTACTCGCCTTGCCCCCTTCGCTTGTGATGGCGCCACGCGGCGTCTAGACAACCATTGCAATCTTTGAACGAGGCGTGCGATGGCCCGATCCCCCAAGACCAGCGACGAGGACCGGCCGGGCTCGCGCAACATCGGGGCGCTGCGGGCGCTCTGGCCGTTCATCGCGCCCTATCGCGGCATCATGACGCTCGCCATTTCGGCGCTGGTGTTCACTGCCTGCGTAAGCCTCGTGCTGCCGCTGGCGGTGCGCCGGGTGGTCGACAATTTCGAGGTCGACGCAGGTATGCTGCTCGACCGGTATTTCGCTGCGGCTTTGGTGATCGCGGGGCTGCTCGCGCTGGGCACGGCGGCGCGTTACTACCTAGTGACGCGGCTGGGCGAGCGGGTGGTGACCGACATTCGCAAGGCGCTTTTTGGGCGGATGGTGGGCATGAGCCCCGCCTTCTACGAGAGGATCATGACCGGCGAGGTGCTGAGCCGGATCACCACCGACACCACGCTGATCCTGTCGGTGATCGGCTCCTCGGCCTCGATCGCGCTGCGCAATCTGCTGATCCTGATCGGCGGTCTGGCGCTCTTGATGCTGACCTCGGCCAAGCTCACCGGGCTGGTGCTGCTGATCGTACCCGCGATCATCGTGCCGATCGTGGTGCTGGGCCGCCGGTTGCGCGTCCTGAGCCGAGAGAACCAGGACTGGATCGCGGCCTCCTCGGGCAATGCCTCAGAGACGCTTTTGTCGGTGCAGACCGTGCAGGCCTACAGCCACGAGGCGCGCAGCAAGGAGCGGTTCGACGAGATCACCGAAAAGAGCTTTGTCGCGGCGCGTGAGCGGATCGGCACACGGGCGGTGATGACGGCGATCGTCATCTTCCTGATCTTCGCGGGCATCGTCGGCGTGCTGTGGATCGGCGCGCGAGACGTGAACGCCGGTGAGATGTCCATCGGCGCGCTGGTGCAGTTCGTGATCTACGCGGTGATGGTCGCAGGATCGGTCGGTGCGCTGACCGAGATCTGGGGCGAGCTGCAACGCGCGGCGGGAGCGACAGAGCGTTTGGTCGAGCTTCTCAATGCCGAAGACAGCCTGCGTGAGCCGTCCGCCCCGCGACCAGTGCCCGAGGCGCGTGGCGAGATCGTGTTCGACGATGTCTCCTTTTCCTATCCCTCGCGCCCCGACGTCTCGGCGCTCGACCATGTCAGCGTCACCATCGCACCGGGAGAGACGGTGGCGCTGGTCGGCCCTTCGGGGGCGGGTAAGACGACGATGATCCAGCTCCTGCTGCGGTTCTGGGATCCGAAGACTGGCCGGGTCACGCTCGACGGGACGGACCTGCGTGACATGGCGCGGTCGGATTTCCGGTGTCGGATGGCGCTGGTGCCGCAGGACCCGGTGATCTTTGCCGACACGGCGCGCGAGAATATTCGCTTCGGCCGCCCCGACGCCACCGATGCCGAGGTCGAGGCCGCGGCTCATGCCGCCGCCGCGCACGAGTTTCTGATGGCACTGCCCGACGGCTATGACAGCCAGGTCGGCGAGAGGGGCGTGATGCTGTCGGGCGGGCAGAAACAACGGATCGCCATCGCGCGCGCGATCCTGCGCGACGCGCCGGTACTGCTGCTCGACGAAGCGACGAGCGCGCTCGACGCCGAAAGCGAAAGGCTGGTGCAGCGCGCCGTGGACCGGCTCGCCACCGGGCGCACGACGCTCATCGTGGCGCACCGTCTGGCCACAGTGAAGAAGGCCGACCGTATCCTGGTCTTCGAGGCGGGCCGGATCGTGGCGCAGGGCAGCCACGACGCGCTGGTGGCCGAGGGCGGGCTCTATGCCCGTTTGGCGCGGCTGCAATTCACCGATGGCATGATCGAGGCCGCCGAGTAGCGTCGAGGGTCTCGAAAACCCCTTGCGCGATACGGGGCTATCGCGGCGTCATGCTTGCGTGACGCGCGGGTCAGTCTGATGCTTCGTGCAGGGATGGAGCCGCGAGGCGGCACGAATACGACAACCGACCGGGGAGGAACGGAATGGGTTTTGCGGGCATGGCCGATCGCGCAGCGATCGAGGCCGGGGGAACATGGGCGGCGCAGGGCCAGCCGGCGACGACACACGGCCTGTTGGAGCGGACCGCCAAGGCTTTTCCAGAGCGCGAGGCGCTGAGTTTCCAGCTCCTGTCCGACCCCAAGGCTCCGGCCGAAACGCTGAACTGGACCGAGCTGCACGCAAAATCGATTCAGACCGCGAACCTGCTGCGCGAGCTGGGCGTGGGCGAAACCGACGTGGTAGCCTTCCTGCTGCCCAACTGCTCGGAAGTGGTGCAGAGTTATCTCGGCGGTCAGATCGCGGGCGTCGTAAACCCGATCAACCCGCTTCTCGATGCGGGCCAGATCGGGGCGATCCTGCGCCAGACCAAAGCCAAGGTGCTGATCACGCTCAAGGCATTCCCCAAGAGCGACGTGGCGCAGAAGGCCGCCGAAGCGGTAGCGCTGGCGCCCAACGTTAAGACGGTACTCGAGGTCGACCTGCTGCGCTACCTCACCGGGGTGAAGAAGCTTATCGTGCCATTGATCCGGCCCAAGGTGCCGGTGCGCCACAAGGCCCGCGTGCTCGACTTCTCGCGCGAGGTTGCGCGCCAGCCGCGCAGTCTCGCCTTCGCCGACAGCCCAGGCGACCGTGTCGCGGCGCTGTTCCACACCGGCGGCACCACCGGCATGCCCAAGGTGGCGCAGCTGCGCTACTCCGGCATCGTCTATAACGGTTGGCTTGGCGGGCGGCTGATGTTCTCGGACCGCGACAACATCATTTGCCCATTGCCGATGTTCCATGTCTTTGCGGCCATCGTCATCATGGGATCCTCGCTGGCCTCGGGCGCGCATGTGATCCTGCCGACCCCGGCAGGCTACCGGGGCGAGGGGGTGTTCGACAACTTCTGGAAGCTGGTCGAGCGCTGGCAGGTGACCTTCATGATCACCGTGCCGACCGCGATCTCGGCCCTGATGCAGCGCCCCGTGAATGCCGACATCTCGACGCTCAACCTCGCATTCTCGGGCTCCGCGCCACTGCCGGTCGAGCTTTACAAGCGCTTCGAGGAGGCGGCGGGCGTCACCATCTGCGAGGGGTACGGTCTCACCGAGGCGACCTGTCTGGTGGCGATCAACCCGCCCGAGGGCGAAAAGAAGGTGGGTTCTGTGGGCGTGCCGTTCCCCTATACGCAGGTGCGCATCCTCGACCCGAACACCGGCGAGGACTGCGCGCCCGACACGGTGGGAGAGATCTGCGTGTCGAACCCCGGCGTGGCACGCGGCGACACCTATACCGATCCCGCCAAGAACGACGGGCTCTATTGGCCCGGCGATGAGGATGAGCGGCAGTTCCTGCGCACCGGCGATCTGGGGCGGATCGACGCCGATGGGTATCTATGGATCACCGGCCGGGCCAAGGACCTGATCATCCGGGGCGGTCATAATATCGACCCCGCCGAGATCGAGGAGGCGCTGGCCGCCCATCCCGCGATCGCCTTCGCGGGGGCCATCGGTCAGCCGGATGCGCATGCGGGCGAGGTGCCTTGTGTCTATGTCGAACTGGTGGACGGCGCCGAGATCGATCGCGCGGCATTGCTCGACTACGCGCGCGAGCACGTCCCCGAACGGGCCGCCCGGCCGCGTCATCTCGAAATCCTGCCCGAACTGCCCAAGACGGCGGTCGGCAAGATCTTCAAGCCGGCGCTGCGCAGAATGGCGATCGCCCGGGTCTATGACGAAGCATTGGCCGCAGCCGGTGTCGGGGCCGAGGTGGCGGAAGTGGTCGAGGACAGCCGCCGCGGTCTCGTTGCCAAGATCCGGCGCACCGGCACCGCGACCGAGGCCGATGCCGCCAAGGCCCTCGGGGCCTTCACGCGGCCCTGGGACTGGATCGGCGACTGAGGCTCCACCCCTAAGAAGGCATGGTGGCGAGGGGGGCGGACCCCTCGCCACGACGCGTCAGTGCATCGCCGCCCAGAGCGGGGTTTCAATCACGGGAACCGCGATCGGACAGGTCTCCGGGGTTCGGGAGGACGCGCGGCAGGACGCGGCGATCATTTGCTCCAGACGCATCCCTTCGCTCGCCTGCGGAGCGGGAAGATCTTGCCGGTTGTCCGGAGGGATCGAGGGGGTGGTGGCTGCAAGGGCGATAACGCCCAGCAACGCCCACGGAAGAAGCGGGTCGACTGTATACATGGAAACTCTCTGAACACAAAATAGCAACACATCCACTGAGCGAATTGCTGAAGGATTCCGCAAGGGAGAATCGCGATCCGTCAGGCAGATTAACTCACCCCGAGGGCAAATGGCCTCAATCCCAAAGGTCTATATCGAAAAGGGGAGGAGTGGTGCTGCAGGAGAGGATTGAACTCTCGACCTCACCCTTACCAAGGGTGTGCTCTACCACTGAGCTACTGCAGCGTCTGGGCGGGCTTTTACCTGCCCGGGCAGCGAGCGCAAGGGGATTTTCGACAGATTGACGCAACGGTCTGCGATTGTCGGCGCGTGGCCGGGTTTGCGCGCCTGGAACTGGACGGAAAGGGGCAGGGACGCTATCTGCGCCTACATGAAAGCACCTCGTCAGGACCCGCCCCGCGCGGCCGATCGCAAGGACCGCCTGAAGGCGGCCCTCAAGACCAACATCGCCCGTCGCAAGGCGCAGGCGCAGGCGCGCGCCACCGAGGCCAAGCCCGGCGACGAGAAAGAGAAAGAGTAGCAGGCATGGATTCGATCATCGTACGCGGCGGCGCCGAGCTGCGCGGCCAGATCCCGATCGCCGGCGCCAAGAACGCCTGCCTCGCGTTGATGCCCGCGACGCTTCTGTCCGAAGAGCCGCTGACGCTCACCAATGCGCCGCGCCTGTCGGACATCGTCACCATGACGCAGCTTCTGGAGTCGCTAGGCTGCGAAGTGTCCTCGATGCAGGGCGGCAAGGTCATCGCCCTGTCGACCCATGACCTCGCCTCGACCCGGGCCGACTATGAGATCGTGCGCAAGATGCGCGCCTCGAACCTCGTGCTGGGTCCGCTTTTGGCGCGCGCCCACGAGGCGGTGGTCTCGCTGCCGGGTGGCTGCGCGATCGGCGCGCGGCCCATGGACATCCACATCGAGGCGCTCACGGCGCTGGGTGCCGAGATCGAACTTAAGGACGGCTATCTGCACGCCATGGCGCGCGGCGGCCTTCGGGGCGGGCGCGTGAAGCTGCGCTTTGCCTCCGTAGGCGCGACCGAGAACGTGCTGATGGCCGCGACGCTCGCCAAGGGATCGACGGTCATCGAGAACGCGGCGCGCGAACCCGAGATCATCGATCTCGCGCGCTGCCTGCGGGCGATGGGCGCGCAGATCGCAGGCGAGGGCAGCTCGACCATCGAGGTGCAGGGCGTCGACCGGCTCGGCGCCGCGACCCATCGGGTCGTCACCGACCGGATCGAACTTGGCACCTACATGCTGGCCCCCGCCTTTACCGGCGGCGAGGTGGAGTGTCTCGGTGGCAAGCTCGAACTGATCGGCGCCTTCGTCGAGAAGCTCGACGCCGCGGGCATCGAAGTGACCGAAACCGAAGCCGGCCTCAAGGTGAGGCTGCGCGGGGACCGTCCGCGTGCCGTGGACGTGACAACCGAGCCATTCCCGGGCTTTCCTACCGATCTTCAGGCGCAGATGATGGCAATGCTTTGCACCGCGACGGGCACCAGCCGTCTTGAGGAAAAGATCTTCGAGAACCGGTTCATGCACGCGCCTGAGCTTCAGCGCATGGGCGCGAAGATCGAGGTGCATGGCGGCCACGCGGTCGTCACCGGCGTCGACAAGCTCAAGGGCGCGCCGGTGATGGCGACCGACCTGCGGGCCTCCGTTTCCCTGATCCTCGCGGGGCTTGCCGCCGAAGGCGAGACGATCGTGAACCGGGTCTATCACCTCGATCGCGGCTATGAGCATGTCGAGGACAAGCTCAGCGCAGTGGGCGCCAGAATCGAAAGGGTGCGTGCATGACCGCAACCCGCGACGCGACATTCGAAGAGGGCGCGCAGCGCCCCTTGCGGCTCAAGGCGCTCGATGGCGACGATGTGCAGGTGATTTCGGCGCTGGTGCAGGATTCGGTCCTGCCCGCCGCCGAGATGGCCTGGCGCAAGAGCGAGCGGCGCTTCGGGATGCTGCTCAACCGCTTCCGTTGGGAGGATCCTGCGACCACGCGCGAGGCCGAGCGCGTGCAATCGGTGCTCTGCGTCGAGAACGTGATGGCGGTGCGCAGCCAAGGTCTCGATCCGCGCGACCGCGACACGGTGCTGTCGCTGCTGGCGGTGGTGTTCGCTCCGGGAGAAGACGGCACGGGAACGATCCGGTTGATCCTTGCGGGCGACGGCGAGATCGCGATCGATGTCGAGGCCCCGGAGCTGGTGCTGCGCGACGTGACCCGGCCCTATGCCGCGCCCTCGGGCAAGGCGCCCCGGCACCCGGAGTGATCCGCGACCTCGGTCCCTGTGACCTGTCCGAATGGCGCAGGATTCGGACCGAGGGACTGCGGCTGTTCCCCGAGGCGTTCCTGACCACGCTGCGGGAAGAGCTGGCCCGCTCAGACGAGGAGGTCGCGAAAAGCCTTGTGGGGCGTCTCGTGCTGGGTGTTTTCGAGGATGACCGGCTGGTCGGCACGGCTGCTCTCGATCCAGTGGTCGAGGCGACGGCAACTGCGCACCGGGTGATGCTCAATGCCTTCTATGTGAGTGCCCAAAGGCATGGCACGGGCATCGGTGCGCGTCTGCTGGGTGCCGCGCTTGACCGGGCCGCCGCCGATGGAAAGCTGCAGGTGGAACTGTTCGTGGCCGCGCAGAATGCCCCCGCGATCCGGCTCTACGAAAAACATGGTTTCGTCCGGCACGGTTTCCTGCCGCGCGCCGCGCGCCTTGAAAGCGGCTTCGTTGACGACCTCTACTACGTGCGGCAACTGGACGGTTGAGCAGGGGGGCGGGCAAGGCTATGCCTGCGGGCCGAAGGAGACCGCCATGCCGCACCGCCTGTCCACCACCGATGCCGATTTCGAGGCCCGTTTTTCCGCGCTCCTGACCATGAAGCGCGAGGACAGCCCCGATGTGGACGATATCGTGGCCGCGATCATCGCCGATGTGCGGGCGCGCGGCGATCTGGCCCTCGTTGATTATACCTCGCGCTTCGACCGGATGACGCTCGATCCCGCGCAGCTGCGGTTTTCGCCCGAAGAGATCGAGGCCGAATGCGCCAAGGTTTCAGACGAGGATCGCGCCGCGCTCGAACTCGCCGCTGAACGCATTCGCGCCTATCATGCCCGCCAGATGCCCGAGGATCAAAGCTGGACCGACGAGGTCGGGGCGATGCTGGGTTGGCGCTGGACGCCCGTATCGGCGGCGGGTCTCTACGTGCCCGGTGGCCTCGCCTCCTATCCCTCCTCGGTCTTGATGAACGCGGTGCCCGCCAAGGTCGCCGGTGTCGAACGGCTTGCCGTGACGGTGCCGACGCCGGACGGCGTTGCGAACCCGCTGGTGCTGATGGCCTGCCGCATCGCGGGGGTGGATGAGATCTACCGAGTGGGGGGCGCGCAGGCGATCGCGGCGCTGGCCTATGGCACCGAGACCATCGCGCCGGTGGACAAGATCACCGGGCCGGGCAACGCCTTCGTCGCCGCCGCCAAGCGCCGGGTCTTCGGCCGCGTCGGCATCGACATGATCGCCGGCCCGTCCGAGATCCTCGTGATCGCCGATTCCGACAACGACCCCGACTGGATCGCGCTCGACCTGTTGTCACAAGCCGAGCACGACGAGAGTGCGCAGTCGATACTGATTACCGACGACGCGGCCTTTGGCACGCGGGTGGCCGAGGCAGTCGAAGCGCGGCTCGAGACGTTGGAGCGGCGCACCATAGCAGGGGCGAGCTGGCGCGACTTCGGGGCCATCGTCACGGTGCGCGATCTGGATGAGGCGGTGGCGCTGGCCGACCGGATCGCCGCCGAACATCTGGAACTGTGCGTCGCCGATCCCGAGGCGCTGTCCGGAAAGATCACCCATGCGGGAGCGATCTTTCTGGGGCACTGGACGCCGGAGGCGATCGGTGACTACATTTCCGGACCCAACCACGTCCTGCCCACGGCACGCTCGGCGCGGTTTTCCTCAGGGCTTTCGGTGATGGATTTCCTCAAGCGCACGACCCTTTCCAAGATGACGCCATCGGCACTGGCCGCGATCGGTCCCGCTGGCGCGCGGCTCGCACGGGCCGAAAGCCTCGAGGCGCATGGGCTGTCGCTGACGGCGCGGCTTGATCGGCTGAACCGGAGCGAGACATGACCCGCATCGCCGAAATCCGGCTCGACGACGCGGGCCAGGCGCCGACGCCCGAGATCGAGCAGGAACGCCGCGTCGCGGTGTTCGACCTGCTCGAGGACAACCGCTTTTCGTTGCCCGGCCGCGAGGCGGGGCCCTATCACCTCGGGCTTGCGATCCGCGAGAAGCGGCTGGTATTCGACGTGGCCAACACGACCGGCGAGCGGGCGGCGGAGTTTCATCTTTCGCTCGGGCCGTTCCGGCAGGTGGTCAAGGATTACTTCCAGATCTGCGAGAGCTACTACGACGCGGTGAAGACCCTGCCACCAAGCCAGATCGAAACGATCGACATGGCCCGGCGCGGCATTCACAACGAGGGCGCGCGGGTGCTGCAGGAACGACTCGAGGGCAAGGCGGAGGTCGACACCGATACGGCGCGGCGGCTCTTTACCCTCATCTGCGTGCTGCATTTCGGGGCCTGAGGTGGATTTGGCCGCAACATCGCAGCCACTTCCACAGTCGGTCCTGTTCTGCTGCGACCACAACGCGGTCCGCTCGCCCATGGCCGAGGGGATCATGAAGAAGTTCTATGGCGCCGATTGCTACATCCAGTCGGTTGGCGTGAAGAACGATCTGGAGATCGACGGTTTCGCCATCGCGGTCTGCGCCGAAATCGGGGTCGAACTGCATCGGCACCGCTCGCGCAGCTTCGACGAGATGCATGATTGGGGCGATGATCTGTCATCCTTCGATCTGGTGCTGGCCCTGTCGCCCGCGAGCCAGCGCCGGGCGCTCGACCTGACCAGCTGTTTTCATCTCTCGGTCGAATACTGGCCGGTTCTCGATCCGACGGGTCTGGGCGAGGGGCGCGAGGAGCGACTGCGCAGCTATCGGCAGACTCGCGACATGATCGTCGATCGGCTCATGCAGCGCTGGGGACCGCCGCGCATGTAAGCCGACACGGGTATTCCACTTCGATCGGGGGTATCTGCCAGCACCACCGAAAAAGGCCGCCCCGAAGGGCGGCCTTCCTTATTCTCGAGAGAGAAGCTTACTGCTCGACCGACTGCATCGACTCGAGCTCTTCCTCGGTGGCTTCGATGAAGACGCGGACTTCACCGGCTTCCGAACGCAGCACGCTCATCTGGTCGAAGGGGATGGCGACCGGCTTTTCGCCGAGACCAAGGAACCCGCCGACTTCGACGACCACTTCCTGAATCTGGCCCTGATCGTCGACCATGATGTCGCCGATGTCACCGATGCGCTCGTCATTGATGCCATAGACGGTCGAGCCTTCGAGGTCGGTCAGGGCGATCTCGTTGGCCGCAACCATTGCAAAGCCTTCACGCTCGATCATCGGACCGGTGCTCTCGATGGTGGCTTCTTCGGTCATCTCGGCGGTCTCGGCTTCGACGACTTCCATTTCGGCTTCGGCTTCGGCGACTTCACCTTCGACCTCGGCTTCGACTTCAGCAGCTTCGCCCTCGACTTCGGCTTCGACCTCAGCGGCCTCGGCTTCGATCTCATTGCCGGCTTCGGCGACTTCGGCTTCGACTTCCTCGGCTGCGCCTTCGACTTCGGCTTCAGCTTCGTTCAACTCGGTCTCAGCTTCAGGCTGCTCCATTAGGGCAGCAGCGTCACCTTCGACGGGGGCTTCACCTTCGACGGCAGCCTCGTTGATGGTCACCACCGGCTCGCCGGTCTGCACCATTTCGATCACCGGCTCACCAGCTTGGGTGAACTCGATCACCGGCTCGGCGCTCTCGAAACGGATCTGCGGCTCGGCGCGCTGCACCGAGACATTGGCGTTCGAGCCGTCACGGCTCTCTTCGTAGGTGATTGTCGGCTCGACAGTGGTCAGCTGAACCTGCGCTTCTTCGATGGTGCGGGCTTCGCCGGCGACGCCGGGCTCGTAGGTTTCGCCGCTGGCGCGATCGGTGACCTGGAAGCCGCCTTCGGAGCCTTCTTCGGCGCGCTGCAGCTCAAGCTCGACCGTCGGGCGGGCCTGGGTCACGGTCACAACCGGATCGGCCTGACGGATCTCGACTTGCGGCTGGGTGTTGGCCACGTCGACGGTCGGGTCGGGCATGGTGATGATGATCTCGGGCGCCGGCTGCTCGATCCGGATCGTCGGCTGCGGCATGTCCATGGTGATGGTCGCCGGGGCTTGGCGGATCAGGATTTCGGGCTGGCCCTCGTTCACGGTCACGTCGGGGGTGGCGTTCGAAACCATCACGTCGGTCTGACCCGACTCGACGGACACCGAAGGCTGCTCCTGCTCAAGGTACACCATGCCTTCGATCACGACCTCGTCTTCGAGGCGCACGGTCGCGGTTTCGGTTTCGGCCAGTTCGGCCTCGCCCTCGGCCGTGGCGGTTTCGCCTTCGACTGCGACGAGCCGCTCAAGCTCGACGAAGACGACGGCGCATTCCGCGTCGTTCTCGGCCGCGATGATCGTGTTGATGTCATCTTGGGTCATTGGCGCATCGGCGGGTACGCCGTCGGCCATGTTTTCGGTCAGCAGCAATTCGAGGTCGGAACAGGTGGCATCGGTGGTCTGCGCCTGTGCACCGGCTGCCAGCGGCAGGGTAAGGGCCGTCGTCAGCAGCAGCTGTGTCATCCGCATGGTCATGGAGTATCTCCCGTATTATGCTTCGCTTCGGGCACACAACGGCGCACTGCGGCGGACGTTCCGCCAAGATGGCACGAATTTTTGATTGCACCCGAAACTCGGGCGGGCGAAGGTCATCGCGAAGCTGCACGGCACGGGCCGGATCGCGGCCTGTTTGCCCTTGAAACTCGTGGCTCGAAGGCGCATCTACTCCGCATTGGCCCGCGCGTTTCGCGGGTACCACTGGACGGAGAGACCATGGCCAAGGAAGAACTGCTCGAATTTCCCGGTGTCGTGAAGGAACTCCTGCCGAATGCGACGTTCAGGGTCGAGCTGGAAAACGGCCATGAGATCATCGCACATACGGCGGGCAAACTTCGCAAGAACCGGATCCGCGTCCTCGCGGGCGACAAGGTGCAGGTCGAGATGACCCCTTACGATCTGACCAAGGGTCGGATCAACTATCGCTTCCGCTGACGCGCTCATGAGCGCGCTGCCGCCCGAGAGCGGGCTGAGGCTGATCCTCGGCTCGGCCTCGCCGCGCCGCCGCGAATTGCTGGCGCAGATCGGCCTTGAACCAGCTGACATTCGCCCCCCCGATATCGACGAGACGCCGCGCCAAGGCGAATTACCGCGTGTTTACGCCGCACGCATCGCGCGCGAAAAGGCAAATGCCGTCTCGCTTGGTGATGGTGAGGTGCTGCTCTGCGCCGACACAACGGTGGCGCTTGGTCGCCGCATCATGGGCAAGCCCGTGGATGCCGCCGAGGCCGCGCGATTTCTGCATCTGCTGTCGGGCCGACGCCATACCGTCATCACAGCTGTCGCGGTGCGCCGGGGCGATCGCCTCTGGACGCGCGAGGTCGAGACGGCGGTGAAGATGAAGCGGCTGTCGAACCCGGAGGTCAACGCCTACCTCGCCACCGGCGACTGGCAGGGCAAGGCGGGCGGTTATGCCATCCAAGGCCCCGCCGGGGCCTTCATCCCATGGATCAACGGCTCGTTCACCGGCGTCGTCGGCCTGCCTCTGTCGGAAACCGCGGGGCTGCTGACGGCGGCCGGATTCCCCTTGTACGGAGAGACCCAATGAAGGGACGCCGCATCGTCCTTGACCATATCGGCACGCGCGAGGCCGCGGCCCTTCTGGTCGACGGCCAGCTCGACGACCTGTTGATAGAAGAGGGCGACGCGCCACGCCCCGGCGCGATCTACCGCGCGATCTGCGACCGGCCGCTCAAGGGGCAGGGCGGGATGATGGTGCGCCTGCCCGAAGGTGGCACCGGATTTCTGCGTCAAGGCAAGGGGCTGCGCCCCGGTCAGGCGCTCTTGGTGCAGGTCACCGGCATCTCCGAGGATGGCAAGGCCGTGCCACTCACTGATCGGGTGCTGTTCAAGAGCCGCTTTGCCATCGTCACCCCAGGCGCGCCTGGGCTCAACATCTCGCGCCGCATTTCCGAGGACGAGGAGCGCGCGCGTCTGCGCATCCTCGCCGAAGAAGGGATGGAGGGCGCGCCCGAGGGCTTCGGCCTGATCCTGCGTTCGGTCTGCGAGGGGGCTTCCGAGGACGACATCGCCGAGGACATCGCTTCGATGCGCGCCTTGGCCGAAGCGGTGACGGCCGATGCCGAAGGCGCTGAGCCCGAGGCACTGACCGAGGGCGACGGGCCGCATCTGCTGGCTTGGCGCGACTGGGTCGCCGACGACGTGATGACGGAGCCGGGCGGCTTCGAGCGTGAGAATGTGCTCGACCAGATCGAGGGGCTGAAAAGCGCGCGCGTAACAACCGGCGAAGGCTCGATCTTCGTGGAGCCGACCCGCGCTCTCGTCGCGGTCGACGTCAACACCGGCGGCGACACCACGCCCGCCGCCGCGCTCAAGGCCAACCTCGCCGCGGCCCGCGCCCTGCCGCGCGCGCTGCGCCTGCGGGGCTTGGGCGGCCAGATTGTCGTCGACTTTGCACCCATGTCGAAGGCGCATCGCAAGCAGCTCGAGCAGTCGATCCGCGCCTCCTTCCGCAACGATCCGGTCGAGACGTCGCTCGTGGGCTGGAGCCCCATGGGTCTGTTCGAACTGCAACGCAAGCGCGAGCGTCCCGGTCTGGCGCGGCTGTTGAGCAAGCTGTGATGGCTTGCCCGATCTGCAACAAGCCGACGGTGCCCGATTGCCGTCCGTTCTGCTCCAAACGCTGCGCCGACGTCGATCTCGCGCGCTGGTTGGGGGGCACCTACGCCGTGCCGTCACAGGATCCCGAAGACGTCGAGCGGGCGCTCGACGAGGCAGCGCAAGCCGGGACCGATACGCACCGCCGTACGCATTGAACGGGGACCGATCATTTTCCACCGAATGCCTCTGGACACCCCCCTACGCCTCGCCTAGAAGGCCCACACCCGATGACGGCAGCAGCCATCATCCCCGTGCCCGGGTAGCTCAGGGGTAGAGCAGTGGATTGAAAATCCTCGTGTCGGTGGTTCGATTCCGCCCCCGGGCACCATTCTCTCGGTCTTAAAAGAAGCTGGTTTCGCTATGGGTTCGGACTTTGTCCGTCTCGACATACCGGGTCGTCTCGTCACAGATGTGGGGGGGGCTAGGACGAAGCCTCGACTCCATTGAACCGCCGCCGTAGCATCTTGCGCCATCCCCTGAAGGCGGCGCGTGTCACCCGACTTCTATCCGCTTCCGGTGACCTGTCAGAAGCAACCGCAGCGCAGCTTGGCCGCCCTTAACCGAAAGCGAGCAATGCCGTAACCAACAAGACTATCTTTCAACACGACAGCGTACGATCTCGCGCAGCATCGCCGACGTTGATACCGTGCTGTTCCTACTGCGCCGTCAGGCCGAGATGATGCGTGCATCATGCGCTCAAAGCGGCGGCGCGCACGATCGGCGCCTGCAGCCTAGAAGGGCGGCAGTTCGCAGGCGCGAACGCAGACGACGCTAGCAGGGGTGTGCCGGGGCCAAGGGTGCAGCATCAAGACCTTGCTCTTGCTGGCCTCGAGGAAGTCCTTCAGTTCGGCGTAGCGATCCTCATTGACCATAGCCGCGTGGGCGCAGCCATCTACGTAGTCAAGCCGCTTGGTGTGATGTCAAAGCAGTTGCCGGACCCGGTGCGGGTCCATGGCCGATCAAAAAGGTGATGGTGTAAGGGTCTTGGAGGTGCCTTTGGGTGGGCGCCGTTCGCAGGAGGCGAAAATGTTGATGCTGCGTGTGTGGGAGAGGCCGCAACAGAGCCGGGCGATGGTGGGCTGCGCCGAGATGCGGGCTAGCGGCCCACAATCGGTTGAGTTGGTTCTGAGTGATTGTCGTTAGCAAGGGAATGGCCCGGAGTAGCTCTGCCCTCCGGGCCCCCGATCAGGCGTCAGGCGAAGAGGATGTCGGAGCCGTCAGTGCCGTTAATAATAGTCTGCACGACGCGGACCTCATCGGCCAGACCGTCACTGTCGAGGCGATGTTGCACAAAGCAGCCTCGGGCATGACTGCCCCCTTTCCCGCAATCTTCAGCGGACGGCCTTGATCTCGGCCCTGCCAAGGGCCGAGAAGCGGTTCATGATGGCGATGCGGATCTGGATTT
>NZ_JBLHYX010000011.1:0-119850 GCF_047631075.1 Limimaricola cinnabarinus | reverse complement strand
CGGCTTCCTGCTCCTTGATCATCCCGATGATCTGCGCCTCGGTGAAGCGGCTCTTTCGCATCGTCTGCTCCTTTGCAATTGAGCAAACTCTACATCAGACTGAGGGATCTCGAGGGGGGCAGGTCACGTCCCGAACGAGTTTCGCACCGATCCTCGTCGCACAGTACGAGCACCGTATGCGACCCGGCCATATTCCCGGCCCTTGCCACCTTCGTGGATGCCGGACCTCCGGCTCATGCCATACAGCCGGAGAAGCTCTTCCGTGGCGGGTCACGCTCCTTTCTCAGAATATTTGACCTATTCAATGGCTAGGCGGCCGCTATCTTGCTGTACGGAGCCGGCCGCGCCATCGGTCCGCCCGGCCTCCATGACCGCCATAGGAGACTGCATCATGAAGCTCGTATTTGGCTCCGCCGCCCTGCTCGCCCTCGGGCTGGCGTTGCCGGCGGCGGCCCAGCAGAACGACGACACCGAAACCGGCTATGCCGAAGCATCTTTCTGCACCGCCGATTATGCCCCGGATGAGGAGTCGGATGCCGAGGCCCGGCACGCATCCGAGTTCGCCGAGATGGATCTCGACGAGGATGGAATGGTCTCGCAAGAGGAGTTCTCCGCCTGTCGCGCCGCCGCCGAGGGCGTATCCGACGAGGTCGATGCGCAGGGCGAGGCGGCGGATGGAGCCGCCGTCGATGTCGCCTCCGCCGATCTCGATGCAGGGGAAGATCTCTACAAGAAGGTCTGCCGCGCCTGTCACGGGCCCAAGGCGCAGGGCATGGCGAGCTTTCCGAAGCTCGTGGGCCACGATGCCGACTACCTCGCCTCGCGTCTCCAGCAGTATCGCGCCGGCGAGAAGGTGGGCCCGAATTCGGCGCTGATGATGCCGGTGGCGGCCAAGCTCTCGGATGACGAGATTGCCAACGTCGCGGCCTATATCGCGACCGGAATCGAGTGATCGATTGTCCATATCGGGCGATACGCAGCCGTCATACTGTTTTTCGCGGCGCATCCGCGAGATCGCCCTAGCTTCATCACTGCCGTTCAGGCGGAGACCTGTTGGAATTCTTTGGGAGGAGAAGAGATGACACTATTGAAATGCAGAACCGCGCTGCCCGGGCTCGTTCCGGTTCTCGCGGGCGTGCTGGCCCTCGGTACGACGGCTTCCGCGCAAACCGGGACCAATACCTCGAGCCTGCAGCACGAGGTTGTGCTCGAAGGGCTGGAGAACCCTTGGGACATGGCTTTCCTCGATGACGGAACGATGTTCTTCACGGAGAAATGCAAGGGCCTTTCCGTCCGGATGCCCTCCGGCGACGTCAATGCCCTCCTCGGAATGAGCGAAACGGAGGGGTATCCCAGCACCGAGGACGACCTGTTCTGCGAAGGCCAGGCCGGCATGATGGGCGTGGCGGTCGACCCGGACTTCACGGAGAACCGACGCATCTACGTCTACTCCACCTCGAACATGTCCGACCCGCACACCAATCGGCTGATGCGGCTCGCGGTGAACGAGGATTTCACCGGCGTATCGGACCGGACCGACATCGTCGACGATGTGCCCTACAAGATGGAGGCGTCCGACCACCCGTTCGGCGGTCCGGGCGCGCATAATGGCGGCCGGGTGCGGTTTGGCCCCGACGGTGCGCTGTGGCTGACCACCGGCGACAACCACAACGAGGAGATCCCGCAAAGCCCGACGCTGATGGGTTCGAAGGTGCTGCGCATCGACACCGACGGCAACGCGCATCCCGAAAACAGCCCGCCCGAGGGTTTCGACGATCGCACCTACACCTACGGTCATCGCAACGTACAGGGCATCGCCTTCCACCCGGGCACCGGCACCCCGATCGCTGCCGAGCACGGGCCTTGGCACTCTGACGAGATCACGGTGCTTGAAAACGGCGGCAACGCCGGCTGGGATCCGCGTTCGAACATGGCCGGTCGCGAAGATTGCCCCGACGACTACTGCGGCTACAGCCCGAACCAGATGGAGGGCATGAACCGCTACGAGCGGGCGGCCTTCATGCCGATGACGGATCTCGAGACCTATCCTGACGCCATGCCGCCGATCTGGGACAACAACGGCTGGTCGCAGGGGACCTCCTCGGCGGCCTTCCTGACCGGTGAGCAGTGGGGCGACTGGGATGGTGCGATGGTTGTCGGCATCATGGGCATCGGCTTTGGTGGCACACCGATCGGTCAACGGATCGACGTCATGCAGCTCGACGACGATCTCGCCGTGCTCGATGTGACGGAGATGACCCTGCCGATGGAAGCGGGGCGGTTCCGCTCTCTGGTCCTGGGGCCGGATGGCAGCCTCTATACCGCTGTCGACGAAGGCATGATTCACAAACTCACGCCTTCCAACTGAGCCTGGGAACGAGGCTTCACTGGCTGCGCCGCCCGCAAGCGGCGCAGCACACCAAACCCAAGTCCGGCGGCGAAACCCGGTTCGCCGGGCAACGAACGGCCACTTCTTCGAAGCGGTCCATGCCTCGAGTATGCCGAGCGGCCTCGGTTTGCTGCTCATGCGTTCCGGCGACCGGGCCGGACAGATAATATCCATCCCGGCACTCCGTTGGCGCCACAGAGCCGCCCCCGACACCCATGCTGAATATATTCAGCAGCGGTCGCTCCTCCGCGCATGGCTCAAGCCATCAATCGACCTGTTTCTGGCAAGGATCTTCTTCTGGCCAAAAAGTCCCTTCAACCGAAGGAATGCGCCAGCGACGATCTTCTCGCTTTGGCCCATCCGTTCAAGCTCGGCTGGCGGCTCTGAATCATCCCGCGTCCGCTCGGGATCGCGTCCAGCTTGAACCGGTAAAGCACGTTCACCATCAGCCGCCATTCGAGGAAGACGAAGATCACAGCCAGCGGCACGCTGCCCCACACAATGTTGTCGGATACCCACTGACCGTCTTCGGGTCCGCCCGCTCCCTGTTAGTCGATGATTTCGCTCATGCGCTTTCCTCATCACCGTGAAAGCTCGATCGCCCCCACGCGCCAGCGGTTGGAACCTCTCCGGTACCGCACCTTCGTGATGTCCTTTGTCGGCTCATGGCCAATGCCCGAAAGGTTCGAAATGAGTGTGAGCCTGATTGCTCAACCTGCGCGGGCTACAGCACGAGATGCAAAAGGCGGGCAGGGCATGGGCCAGCTTCTGAGAGAGCGCGTCGAGAAAGGAGGATCACCCCGCCACTGACGCGGCTCACTTTCCCACCGCCGGTCTCGGTCTTCAGCGTCAGGCGACAAGCGAAAAGCCAGAATGACATCCTTGTCCGCTCCTGCCGCTCCGGCTTTGCCCGGAGCGGCCACGCCTCGTCAGGCGTCGTCGGACCGGGCCAGAGCGACCGCGATGTCCGCATTGTCGAGAATGTACTGGCCATATTCCCGGCGCCAGACAAAGCCCTTCTCCCGAAGGGCTGCAAGGGCCGTCTGGACCGTCGTCACGGCCGGCACTCGGCCGCGATGAACATCCTTCAGGGCTTCGCGCGTTTCCTCCGAGAAAGGCTGGAACGCCAGTCCCTTTCTCGCCATGAGACGCAAGATCCCCTGCTGCAGCGGGGTCATCGAAGCGATCTCCGAGAGCGTGTCGATCTCGGCTTGCGCCTTTCGTTCGGACGCGATGCGCTTCAGCGCCTCCGGCCCGGCGCCTTCAGGCGCAAAGATCAGATCCCGCAGGCAATCGGTCAGCAATTCCGGCCGCCGCCCGACCACATCGAAAGCCGCTTCGAGATCCTCCGGAGAAAGTTTCGCGGTCTCGGCAAGGGCTTCGTTCACGCGCGCGGCCATGCTGTCGATGTAGGACGACCCAAGCGGGGGGAAGGGCCTGACGATACCACCGAAGAACGGGGCCTGCCGGTTCTGTACAAGGGTCGACAGCTTGTCGCGATGCGAGCCCGTCATCAGGAGATAGAGGTGCCGGTCCCCCGGCGCTTGGTTGATCGCGTCGCGCGCGGCCTTCAGCGCGAACATGGCATTGAGCCCGGCATCCGTCTCGACCGCCTGCTGCGCCTCGTCGATGATGACCACCAGATCCTTGCCGGTCGCCTTGATCAGATCCTCGAGGGCATCGGCAATGGTGCCGGACCAAGGGCCGCCCTCCTTCAGCCCGACCGAAAACCCCAGCATTCCGACCCGATCGACGGGGCTGTTCTTGCGCATGCGCGAGATCAGGCCGTCATGCTGCTCCAGCGCGGTCGTGATCCGCGAGACGATGAGGTCGGCCGGGTCGGCGGACCGATCGGACCACAGGTCGACATAGATGACGGCATAGTTCTTGTTTGCGAGGTGTGGAATGAGATCAGAGCGCAGGAAGGTGGTTTTTCCGGTCCGGCGCGGGGCCGCGAGGAACAATCCGGCGAGCGAGCCTGTCAGCGGATCGGGCGTCAGCAGTGAGGCGATCCGGGCGGCATCCTCCGCACGGGGGACATGGAGAGAACTCGTCATTACGCATCCATACGTAGGCCATGCATAACCTACGTAATGCCGAGGTAGGTCTGCGTAAAGAGGGTTCTCATCCAACTTGTCTTACGCAAGCCGCCCCTGCTGCTCGACCGAAAGCGGAGCGGCGCTTTTCAGACGCTTTGCAGCTCCTCGCACGCCATCACGTCGGCCCGGTCAAAGCCCGGAGCATGGCGATCCGTCTTCATCCCCCCGAAGATCCTCTGGGAAGCGACGTCCATGTCGAATGTGAAAGAAGAGGGGCGGTTAGCCGGTGCCTGTTTCACGGAGCCCGGGGAAGCGGAGTTGCGCTGGCTGGGCAGGACGCACACCTATATTCCAGCCCCCCGACGACAGCAGCCGCGGGGCTTCGCGACGATTGATCAAACAGCCCGATACGGCGAGATGATGCCGCTCCACAGGCATTCGAACGATGTCGAATCTCTTTATGTCCTCAAGGGAGAGCCGAGCATCAATCCCGAGCGGCTTCCGTGTCGTCCGGCGCGCCCCGGGGTCTACGCACACGTTGCTCGGGGCGTGGTGCATGGGTTCTGGATCGAGAGAGCATCGGCGCGCGACCTGCACCTGACGCCGCCGCCGGAGGGGGGGCGTCACGAGGACGCCAGACCCCCATCTCAGGCGGACACCCGAGCTGGCCACGCGCCATTTTCCTGAGGCGACGTGTCCGCGGGCAAGGGTGCACCGATGCCTGTGAGCAGTGCCGGCACCCCCCCAAGCCGGACCGCCGGGCTGTAATAGAAACCCTGAACCTCGTTGCAGCCCTCGGAACGAAGTTGATTGAGCTGTTCGAGCGTCTCGACGCCCTCGGCGGTGGTGGTCATGCCGAGGCTCGTCCCCAACCCGGTGATCGCCCGGATGATCGACAGCGCGTCGCCGCCCTTCTCGATGTCGCGAATGAAGGAGCGGTCGATCTTGATCTTGTCGAAGGGGAAGGAGCGCAGATAGCCGAGCGAGCTGTAGCCCGTTCCGAAATCATCCATCGACACCCGCACGCCCATGCCGCGGAACTGCTTGAGGATCGACAGCACCAATTCGCTCTGTCGCAGCAGGACGGACTCGGTGATCTCCAATTCCAGCCGCCGCGGGTCGAGGCCGGTACGTTCCAGCGCCCGCGCGACCTGATCGACCAGTTGCTGCGAGCGGAACTGCGCCGGCGACAGGTTGACCGCGATGCGAACATGGGCGGGCCAATCGGCGGCCGCGTCGCAGGCGCGCTCCAGCACCCAGTTGCCGATCTCGCCGATCAGGCCGATCTCCTCGGCGAGAGGGATGAACTCCGCCGGCGACACCGCGCCGCGCTCGGGATGCGTCCAGCGCAGCAGCGCCTCGAAGCAGCTGACCCGGTTCGTCCCCATGTTGACGATGGGCTGGTAGTAGACCTCGAACTCATCCTTCTGCAAAGCCAGACGGAGATCCCGTTCGAGTGTCCGGCGATGCTGCATCGAGCTGTCCATCTCCTGCTCGAAGAAGCGGAAACCATTGCGCCCGTCGGACTTGGCCCGGTAGAGCGCCATATCGGCCGCCTTGACCAGCGCCTCGGCATCGCTTCCGTCACCGGGAAAGAGCGAAATTCCGATGCTGGTGCCGATCGCGATCTGGTGGCCGTCGATCTCGAACGGTCTGGCGATGTCTTCGATGATGCGTTCGGCCAGCTTGCGCGCCTCTTCGCCAGAGGCGATGTCGCCCTCGATGATCGCGAACTCGTCGCCGCCAAAGCGCGCGACCACCCCCGAGGGGCGCAGGCAGGCGCGCAGCCGCGCGCTTACCTGGCGCAGCAGCTCGTCGCCGACGGGATGGCCAAACAGATCGTTGACCGACTTGAAATGGTCGAGATCGAGGTAAAGCACGGCATGCTGATGACCGCGCGCCGTCGTCGCGACGATCTCTTCGATCCGGCGGGCAAAGAGCAGCCGGTTGGGCAGATCGGTCAGGGCGTCGTGATGCGCCATGTGCTCGATCCGCGCCTCGTCGCGCTTGCGCTCCGTGACGTCCTCGAAGGTGGCGAGCCAGCCGCCCGAGGCGATCGGCACGCAGCAGACCGACAGGGCGCGGCCGTCGCCCAGCGTCGCGAGGTGGGTCATCATCCGCCTCTCGCCACCGCGCCGTGCGATGGTGGTCATGAATTCGGTGTCCTGCCCCGAGATGTCGTGCCCGGCGGCGCGCATCGCCCGGAGCATCTGCCCGAGCTTCATCCCCGGCTCCACGGCGCCGGGCGGCAGGCCATAGATCTCTTCGAAGCGTTGATTGTGCACGATCAGTTCGCCATCGGGGCCATACATGCACAACCCTTGCGACATGTTGTTGAGCGCCGCGTCGAGCTGCAGGTTGCGCTTGGCGATCTCGGCCTCGGACTGTTCGATCAACCGGGCGCGGGCCTGGGCGAGCTGGGTGATCAGCCGGTCGAAGCTGCGTGCCAGAAGGCCGATCTCGTCGGACCGCGCGATGGTCGCGGCGCCGATCAGCTCGGTCACGTCGGGGGCTTCGTCCCAATCCGCCCGCGACAACCGCTTCATCGCCCCGCTCATGGCGGTGATCGGGCCGGTCAGCCTTCGTGACAGGCACCAGCCGATGGCCAGCATCATCAGCGCGATCAGCGCGGAGGTCAGGATCAGGTTGCGCTTGAGTTGCGTGATCGAGCCGAAGGCGGCCTCCTCGGTGAGCCCCGCCACCATCTCGAGGTCGAGATGCCAGAACCGGTTGTCTGCAGGAAACCGCGCCGTGGTGATGAGATCGGAGCCGGTGTTGCCCGTGCCCTGCGCGCCGGTCGCCATCAGGCGTTGCACGATGTCGCCGGCCGCCTCGGCCTCGGTGCGGTAGAGCGGCAGCCCGTCGCCGTCGCGCAGCAGCAACGCGCGTTGCGCGCCCTGTTCCTCGTCGCCGATCTGCACCCGGCCGAGCCGTTCGCGCAGCCAGCCCATGTCGATCGCGCCGGACAGCACGCCGATCACCGTATCCGGGTCGTATTCGGCCCGGATCGGTACGCTGAACAGCGACGATTCCCCCGCGATCTCGGGATGCATGCCGAACCGCCCCGCCATCGGCAGCCCGATCAGCCCCATCTCCAGCTGATAGATGTCGAGCACCTGCCCCGGCGCGATGTCGAGATTGTCGGCCGCGATGACCGCGCCTCTTTCGTCCGTCACCACGAGGGAGGCGAATTCGCGGTAGCGCGTCCGCACCGCCGCCAGCGAATCGGCGATCGCGCCGATGCCGTCACCGATCAGCACGTCCTGCATCACGTTGGTCTCGGCCAGCGTGGTCAGGTCGTACATCGCGCGATCAAGCTGGCGCTGCAGGTCGCGCATGTCGGCGTCGAGGGCGCGGACGGCCTTTTCCGTGACCTCGGCGCGCAGCGCGCGCTCGCCGAAATAGGTGGCCACCAGCGTGCCGATCCCGAGCGAGACGACGGCGCAGGCAAAGAGCGTCGCCGCCATCTTCAGACGCAGGCCCCCTCTGGCCCAACCGATGCCGGGAACGGCGGCGGCCATGGTCAAAGCGCCTGCAGGCTGATGAGCGTCCAGGGCCCGATCACCCGGAAGGCGGCGTCATGCGCGGCCTCGCCCATGGTGATGCGGCCTTGGCCCTGCGACTCCGCGCCGCCGATCGCCTCTCGGAACCCGGCGAGATCCAGCCCGGAGAGGGCGAAACTCGCGAAGTAGTCGTCGCGCGCCTCGAGGTCGCCCTTCCGCTCGATCGGGATCTGCGTGCGGCTGTCGAAGATCACATGCCCGGTATCGGCCACGATCATCAGCGCGCCATCGGCGCGGTCGGCCATGTGCTGCAGGATCTCTCCATAGGCGGTGAAGGCGTGTTCGTAATGCAGGATCGACCGCTTGTCCCCGTCGACCAGCACCGGCGTCACATAGGCCACGACCCATTTGTCGGCATCCGGCGACAGGTAGATCGGCGAGGTGTAGACCTGCCGGTGGCCGGCCGCGAAGCCGGGGGCGAAAAAGGGCGCATCGGCTTCGTCGGTGGCCAGATCATGCGCGATCTCGTCGCCGACGATGCGCGAGATCTCGGCGCCTTGCGGGTCGATCAGGCACATTTCCTCGACATGGAACTTGTCCTGCGTCGCCAGTGAAACCTGATCGATCCGCGACTTGTGGCGATGCCGGTCGTCATCGTCGTGGGTGTGGAAATAATCCGCGAAGGCCTCGTCCTGGGCGACTGTCACCAAGGCCCTTTGCGCGTTGGAATGCAGCCGCCCGATCGCGGCGGCGGCCCGTTCGGCCAGCGCGTCCATCGCCGCCGCATCGGCCTTGGCCCCGCCCGGCGCGGCCAGCGTCAGCGCAAGCGCCAGACCCGCGCATGTCATTCTGCCTGTAAATGACTGATCCTGCATCGTCCCGATCCTTGTATTCCGTTGCGCCAGCCCGCCAGATCCGCAGGTCTGCGCCGCCCTGTAAACTTCTTGCTAAGAAGTCGGGCATTTCTGAGGCGAACGGATCGCGACTGTTTCGGCTGGTTGGTCAATGGCCGTCTTGCCACAGAACCGTCGAGCGCTTCGGCGGCGCGGTGGACGATGTTGGCCCCGCGGCAGCGATCAGAGCCGGTAGAGCGCCACGGCGGTCCCGCCGAACACGGCCTGCCGGTCCTGCGCGTTCGAGGCGAAGGACCGAGCCATTTCGAACCAGCTTTCGTAGCTGGCCGCGAGGGTCAGGACCGGCCAGTCGCTGCCCCAGATGAGCCGCGAGGGACCGAATTGCGCCAAAAGATGCGCGGCATAGGGCGCCACCTTTGCGCGGCCCGCGCCCGCGCCCGCCTCGGTCAGAAGGCCCGACAATTTGCAGCAGGCCGTCGTCTCCTGGGCCAGCGCCGTCATCTGCGCGGCCCAATCGTCGAAGCTGCCATGGGCGATCTCGGGCTTGGCGCCATGGTCGATCACGCAGCGCAGCGCGGGATGGCGCGCCAGAAGCCGGCGCAGACGTGGCAGGTGCCGGGGCAGCACCAGCGCGTCGAAGGTCAGGTCATGGCGGATCATCGCCTCGAAGGCGGGCGACAGATCGGGGCGCAGCATCCAGTCGTCATCGGCGATGTCCTGGATCATCGGGCGCAGGCCGACCAGCTTGGGATGCGCGGCGAGACGCGCGATCTCGTCGGGCGCATCATGCGCCTCGAAATCGACCCAGCCGACCACGCCGCGCACGAAGGCGGTCTTGGTGGCCAGATCCAGCAGGTATCCGGTTTCGGCCAGCGTCGGTGCCGCCTGCACGAGAACGGTGCCGCCGATCCTGTGGCGCGCGAGATGCGGCTCAAGATCGGACGGGCCGAAATCGCGGTGGATCGGGGCGAGATCCGGCGTCAGCCAGCCATAGTCGCCCCGGTCGAGCCGCCAGAAATGCTGATGCGCGTCGATGATCACCCGATGACGCCCTTCTTGAGGATGATGTTGCCGTAGAGACGGCTCTCGCCCGTTTGCACGATGGCGAAGGCCCTGCGTGCGCGCTCGTAGAAGGCAAAGCGCTCCAACCGGCCCAGCGGCGCAGGGTTGTCCGCCGTCGCCTCGACGATCCGCCCGAACGCCTCCACGACGGGCGGAACGGCGGCCGCATCGCCCACCACCTCCATCACCAGCGCGGGCTCGGCCACGAAGCTGTCGAGCGGCAGCACTTTCAGCACCGCCTCCAGCACCTCGGTGGCCGAGATCCCGTCGAGGCGATGACACCGGGCCCCCAACGCCGTGGCGGGGAAATTGGCGTCGGCGATGACGATATCGTCTCCGTGGCCCATGGCCCGAAGGCTCCACAAAAGATCGGGCGACAGGATCGGGGGGATGTCACGCAGCATGGGGCGTCTCCTCGGGCACGGGCGCATCGGCGCGGATCAACCCCTCGCCCTTCAGGTCGGACCAGAGCGCGGGCGGCACCGGCGTTTGCAGGATCTCGACGTTGCGGCGCACCTCGTCCGCGCTGGAAGCGCCGGGGATCACCGATCTGACCGCCGCATGCGCGAGCGGAAACTGCAGCGCCACGGCGATGAGCGGCGTCGCATGGGCGGTGCAAACCGTCTCGATCCGGCGCACCCGCTCCAGCACCGCCTCGGGCGCTGGCGCATAGTCGTAGCGCGCGCCGGGGGCGGCGCCGATGGCGAGAATGCCCGAGTTGTAGGGCCCGCCCAATATGATCCCGACATCGCGCCTTTCGCAGAGCGGCAGGAAGCTGTCGAGCGCGGTCTGCTCCAGAAGCGTGTAGCGCCCGGCCAGCAGGAAGCCGTCGAACTCCGCCTCGCCCAGAAGCCTCTCGCAGATCTGCCAGGCGTTCACGCCCGCGCCGATCGCCGAAATGCGGCCCGCGTCGCGCAGATCGGTCAGCGCGCGGTAGCCGCCCTCGCTGAAGAGCTGGCGCAGGTTCTCGTCCTCGCCCGCCTGCCCATGCGTGCCCGCGTCGAGATCATGCAGGAACAGCATGTCGATCCGGTCGGTGCCGAGCCGGGCGATGCTGTCCTCGAAGCTGCGCATGATGCCGTCATGGGTGTAGTCGAAGACGATGCGCTTTTGCGGCACGTCGACGAAGGCCTCGGGCGTCACCTCCTCGGGGGCGCAATCGATCAGGAGCCGCCCCACCTTGGTCGAAAGCGTCACCTGATCCGGATCGAAGCGCCGCAGCGCCTCGGCCATCCGCATCTCGGAGCGGCCCAGCCCGTATTGCGGGGCCGTGTCGAAATAGCGGATCCCGGCCGCCCAGGCCGCGTCGAGCGTCTCCTGCGCCGCGCGCTCCTCGATCTTGCGGTAGAGATTGCCCAGGGGCGCCCCGCCGAAGCCCAAGCGCGACAGGTGGACCGGCGAGGGCGTGCGCCCGTTCAGCGGTACGGTGTCCTTGCGTGTCATCATGTCCCTTTCAGCTGGGCCGGAAATATTCGGGGTGGTGAAGTTCGAGCGGTTCGATCCTGTGGATCAGCTGGCGCAGGTGGCGCGACATCGCCGCGCGCGCGGCCTCGGCGTCCCGCGCCTCGATCGCCCGCATGATGGCCCCGTGCTCGTCCAGCGTTTCGGCCGGGCGACCCGCCTCGGGCAGGATCAGCATCCGCGCGCGGCGCAGTTGAAACGACATCTGCCCGACCACGAGCGCCACCTTGGGAAAGCCGGTAAATCCGAGGATCAGCTCGTGAAATTCGAGGTCGGCTTCGAAGAAGCCCTGAAAATCGCCATCCTCGACGAGCAGCCCTTGCAGCTTCAGGTTCCGTGACAGCCGGGCGAGCTGAGCGTCGGTCCGGATCTGCGCGACCCGCGCCACCGCCGCCACCTCCACCGCTTCGCGCAGGAAATTCTCTTCGCGCAGTTCGGTCATCGAAAAGCGCGACACGCGGGTGGCCGATTGCGGAATGATGTCGACAAGCCCGTCAGAGGACAGCCGCCCCAACGCCTCGGCCACGGGCGATCGCGAAACGCCGAGCTGCTCGCACAGCGCGCCCTTGCGCAGCACCGTTCCGGGCGCGAGCGACATGTCGAGGATCGCGTCGCGCAGCGTGACATAGACCCGCTGGCCGAGCGGGCCTTCCATGCCGCCGATATCCAGAGCGGGGTCTGCTTTGGGCATTTCGCACCTCCTAGACTGACATGTTAGTTGACAGATAATTTTAGTAAAGCTAGCAATTTCCCTAACGGAAGCTTTGTTCGCCAGCCAGAGGAGGCGCGACGTGAACCAGCCGCCCAGACTGCTGACCCTCCACCCGCAGGACAATGTCGCGATCGCGCTTGGCGACATCGCGCCCGGGGAGACGCAGGGCGCGCCGCGGCTTCTGCAGCCGGTCGGCCAAGGCCACAAGGTCGCCACAGCACCGATCCGGGCGGGCGAGAACGTGCTGCGCTATGGCCAGATCATCGGTCAGGCCAGGGCCGACATCGCCGTGGGCGAGCATGTCCATGTGCACAACCTGGGCATGGGAGAGCACAGCCGCGACTATGCCCATGCCAGCGAGAACGCGCCCCTCGCCCCGAGCTCCGAGGACCGCAGCTTCATGGGCTATCACCGCGCCGACGGGCGGGTCGGCACGCGCAACTACATCGGCATCCTGACTTCGGTGAACTGCTCGGGCTCGGTCGCCCGCTTCATCGCCGAGGCGGCCGAGACCTCCGGCCTGCTCGACGGTCATGACAACATCGACGGCATCGTGCCGATCACCCATGGCACCGGCTGCGGCATGTCGGGCGAGAACGAGGGCTACGCCACGCTGTTCCGCACGCTGTCGGGCTATGCCCAACACCCCAATTTCGGGGGCATCCTGCTGATCGGTCTGGGTTGCGAGGTGATGCAGATCTCCGATCTCGTCGGCGGGCGTCCGATCCGTGCCGACGGGACGCTGCGCTACATGACGATCCAGCACGAGGGCGGCACCCGCAGGACCATCGAAAAGGGGCTTGAGGAGTTGCGGGGCATCGCAACGCTCGCCAACAAAGCGCGCCGCGCCCCCGCCCCCGTCTCGCATCTCACCGTGGGGATGCAATGCGGCGGATCGGACGGCTATTCGGGCATCACCGCCAACCCCGCGCTCGGCATGGCCTCGGACCTGCTGGTGCGCCATGGCGGCACCACCATCCTGTCGGAAACCTCCGAGATCTACGGCGCCGAGCACCTGCTCACCCGCCGCGCGGCTTCGGTCGAGGTGGGCGAAAAGCTGATCGACCGCATCCGCTGGTGGGAGGATTACACCGCGCGCAACCACGGCGAGATGGACAACAATCCCTCGCCCGGCAACAAGCGCGGCGGGCTGACGACGATCCTCGAAAAATCCCTCGGCGCGGTCGCCAAGAGCGGCAGCGCGCCGCTGACGGAGGTCTATCTCTTCGGCGAGAAGATCGACAAACGCGGCTTCGTCTTCATGGACAGCCCCGGCTTCGACCCCTGCTCGGTCACCGGCCAGATCGCCTCGGGCGCCAACCTCATCGTCTTTACTACCGGGCGCGGCTCGGTCTCGGGCTACATGCCCACGCCCTGCATCAAGATCGCGACCAACTCGGACATGTATCGCCGGATGTCGGAGGATATGGACATCAATTGCGGCGACATCGTCAGCGATGGCGTCGGGCTCGACGAGAAGGGCCGCGAGATTTTCGAGATGCTGATCCGCACCGCCTCCGGCGAGCGGACCCGCAGCGAGACGCTGGGCTTCGGCGGGGTCGAATTCGTGCCATGGCAGATCGGCGCGGTGATGTGAGGCGAAGCATGCGGGGGGAGACGCGATGACGCTGGACGGCAGGATCATGTTGCTCGCAGCAGCGGGTCAGGGCATCGGCGCGGCCAGCGCCTCGGTCCCCGATCCGACGCAGGCGGAACAGGAACTCATCGCCCGCCAGCCGATCGGGTGTCTGGCCATGGTCGAGGATCTGACGCCGACCATCATGCATCTCTTGTCGGACGACAGCCGCTTCGTGACGGGGCAGGCCGCGCCGGTCGATGGAGGCCTCACGATCTGATCGGAACGCCAAGGGTTTGGGAGGGCCTGCGCGGATGAGTTACCTGGTCGAGATGAGGGGGATCGAAAAGCGCTTTCCGGGCGTCCACGCGCTCAGGGGCGTCAATTTCGACCTTCGGGCGGGCGAGGTTCACGCCCTGATGGGCGAGAATGGCGCGGGCAAATCGACGTTGATGAAGATCATGTCGGGCATCTATCCGCGCGACGGCGGCGAGATGTTCGTCGATGGCCGCCCCGCTGCTCCCGACAGCCCGCGCGCCGCCCAAAGGCTGGGGATCGGCATCATCCATCAGGAACTGAGCCTGATGAACGATCTGACGGCGGCGCAGAACGTACTGATCGGGCGCGAGCCGCGCCGCAGCTTCGGGCGGCTCGACGAGGCGGCGCTGAACCGGCGCTGCGAGGAGATCTTTGCCCAGCTTCAGCTCAGGATGGACCCGCGCGCCCCCGTCGGCGCCCAGACCATCGCCCGCCAGCAGCTGATCGAGATCGCCAAGGCGCTGTCCTACGATCCGCGCGTGCTGATCATGGACGAGCCGACGGCCGCGCTCAACGACGCCGAGATCGCCGAGCTGTTTCGCGTGATCGACACCCTCAAAACCAAGGGCGTCGGCATCGTCTACATCAGCCACCGCATGGACGAGATCAAGCGTATCGCCGACCGCGTCACCATCCTGCGCGACGGCGCCCATATCGACACGCTCGACGCCGCCCGGACGCCGCTGTCGCGGATCATCCAGCTGATGGTGGGCCGCGAGGTGACGCAAAGCGCGCCGGTGATCCCCGACACCAGCGCGAGCGCGGTGGCGCTCGAGGTGCGCGGCCTGTCGCGCGGCAAGGAGGTGCGCGACGTCAGCTTTTCGGTGCGCAAGGGCGAGATCCTCGGCTTTGCCGGGCTGATGGGCGCGGGCCGGACCGAGGTGGCGCGGATCATCTTCGGGGCCGATCCACGCGACGCGGGCGAGATCCGCGTCGCGGGCAAGGCGGTCGACATCCGCCACCCGCACGCCGCCGTGCAGGCGGGCATCGGCTATCTGTCCGAGGATCGCAAGCATTTCGGCCTCGCCGTCGACATGAGCGTGCGCGCTAATGTCGCCATGGCCGATCTCGGCCGTTTCACCAACCGCGCGGGTGTGCTCGACGAGGCGGCGATGAAGCGCACGGCGCTCGACTATATCGAACGGCTTGGCATCCGCACCCCCTCGGACGAGCAGGCCGTGCGGCTGCTCTCGGGCGGCAACCAGCAGAAGGTCGTCATCGCCAAGTGGCTTCTGCGCGACTGCGACGTGCTGATCTTCGACGAGCCGACGCGCGGCATCGACGTCGGCGCGAAGTCCGAGATCTATGCGCTGCTCGAAGCGCTGGCCGCGCAGGGCCGCGCGATCATCGTGATCTCGTCCGAACTGCCGGAGGTGATGCGTCTCGCGCACCGCATCGCGGTGATGTGCGAGGGGCGGCTGACCGGCATCCTGCCCGGCGGCGCGGAGACCACCCAGGAACACATCATGGAACTGGCCACGCGGCGCGGATCGGCGCTGACCGGCGCGGAGGAGGCGATATGACCACCCTTTCGACCGATGCCCCCAAATCGGCGCTGTCGCGCCTGCTGATGGCGGTCACGCATCAGAAGCTTCTGGCCTTCGCCAGCCTGATCGTCCTCCTGATCGGCTTCTCGATCGCCTCGCCCAACTTCATGCAGACCTCGAACATGATCGCGATCCTGCAGGCGACGTCGGTCAACGGCGTGCTGGCGATCGCGGTGACGCTGGTGATCATCACCGGCGGCATCGATCTCTCGGTCGGCACCATGATGACCTTCACGGCGGTGATCACCGGCGTGGTGCTGACCTTCCTCGGCCTGCCGCTTCTCTTCGGTGTCATGGCCGCGATCGCGACGGGGGCCTTCTGCGGCTCCTGCTCGGGCACATTCGTGGCCAAGATGAAGATCCCGCCCTTCATCGCCACGCTCGGGATGATGCTGATCCTCAAGGGGCTGAGCCTCGTGATCTCGGGCACGCGGCCGATCTACTTCAACGACACGCCCGGTTTTTCGGAGATCTCGCGCGGCTCGGTTTTGGGCGAGGTGTTTCCCGCCCTGCCGCTGCCCAACGGCGTGCTGATCCTCTTCATCGTCGCCGCCGTGGCGGCCTACATCCTCAACCGCACCGTCCTTGGCCGCTACTGCTTCGCGCTGGGGTCGAACGAGGAATCGGTGCGCCTGTCGGGGGTGAACACCGACCGCTGGAAGATCGCCATCTATGCGCTGGCAGGCGCCATCGTCGGCGTGGCGGGGCTGCTCATCGCCTCGCGGCTCAACTCGGCCCAGCCCGCGCTCGGCCTGGGCTACGAGCTCGAGGCCATCGCCGCGGTGGTGATCGGCGGCACCTCGCTCTCGGGCGGGCGCGGCTCGATCCTGGGCTCCCTCATCGGCGCGCTGATCATGGCGGTGCTGACCAACGGGCTGCGCGTGCTGTCGGTCGCGCAGGAATGGCAGACCGTCGTCACCGGCGCGATCATCATCCTGGCGGTCTATGCCGACATGATGCGCCGCAAGCCGTCCTGAGAGGCGGCGCGATACGACCCCGTCCCGCAACGCGGCCGGGCCAATCACCAACGGAGGAGAACACATCATGCTTTCACGTCGCGCACTCATCGGCGCCCTCGGGCTCACCCTCACCCTCGGCGCGGCCCCCGCCGCCCAGGCCCAGGACGGCGAGGTCTTCATTCCCCTGATCTCCAAGGGTTTCCAGCACCAGTTCTGGCAGGCGGTCAAAACCGGCGCCGATCAGGCAGCCGAGGAGATGGGCGTCCGCATCACCTTTGAAGGCCCCGACAACGAGACCATGGTGGACCGCCAGATCGACATGCTCGCCGCGGCACTGGCCAACAACCCCGGCGCCATCGGCTTTGCCGCCCTCGACAGCCAGGCCGCGATCCCGCTGCTGCGTCAGGCCGACGAGGCGGGCATCCCGGTCATCGCCTTCGACAGCGGCGTCGACAGCGACATCCCCGCCACCACCACCACCACCGACAACGTCGCCGCCGCGAGCCTCGCGGCCGACAAGATGGCCGAGATCATCGGCGGGGCGGGCAAGGTCGCCGTCGTCGCGCATGACCAGACGAGCCGCACCGGTATCGACCGCCGCGACGGCTTCCTGAACCGCATGGAGAGCGAATACCCCGAGATCGAGGTGGTGAGCGTGCAATACGGCGCGGGCGACCAGCTGCAATCGACCGAGGTCGCCAAGGCGATCCTCACCGCCAACCCCGATCTGAACGGCATGTTCGGCACCAACGAAGGCTCCGCCATCGGCATCGTCAACGCCGTGCGCGAGATGGGCACCGACGAGGTGACCGTCATCGGCTACGATTCCGGCAAGGCGCAGACCGACGCGATCCGCAGCGGCGAGATGGCCGGCGCGATCACGCAAAACCCGGTCGGCATCGGCTATGAGACCGTGAAGGCCGCCATCGCCGCGATGAACGGCGAGGAGCTGCCCGAGGTGGTCGACACCGGCTTCTACTACTACGACCAGTCGAACATCGACGACGAAGAGATCCAAGCCGTGCTCTACGACTGATCCCGTTCCTCGCGCGGCCCGCTTCGGGCCGCGCGTCGTTTCCCTCCGTAAGACAATGCCACTGACCGCCCGCGCTTTCGAGGCCCTGATCCTCGTATATGCTTCAAGACGAGTTGCATGTCGCAATCCACGCGAGATAGACGACCGGCATTGCCAACGCCCTTTCGCATGTTAGGAAAAACGGGCAACCGGGGGGGCAAGATGAGCGACGGTGATCAGCGACGTGCGACCATTCAGGATCATGCCGCCTTTCTCGAAGGCAGGCATGATTTTCAGGTCGATATCGAAAGGCTCGCCACGAGCGATCTCGTCGGCACCATCCTTGAGACCGTCATGTTCGCCACGAACAGCCGCTTTGCCGCCGTCGCCCGCGTGACGGAGGATCGCTGGGTCGCCTGCCGGACGGTGGACGAGGTGAATTTCGGCATGTCCGAAGGCGACGAGATCGAGATCGGCTCGACCTTCTGCCGGTCGGTGCGCGAGACTTCGGAGCCGGTGCTCTTCAACGACGTGGCCACCGACGAAACCTATCGCAACCACCCCATCGCGACCGGTTTCGGCATCGTCAGCTATGCCTCGATCCCGATCCGCCGCGCCGATGGCAGCTTTTTCGGGACGCTCTGCGCCATCGACACCGAGCCGCGCGACATCAAGCATCCCCGTGCGGTGGCGATGCTGGAGATGTTCGCGAGGATCATCGGCCAAGGGCTGGAAACCGAGGAGCGCCTGGTCGCGCAGGAGCGGCTCGTCGCGCAGGAGCGCGAGATGGCGCGCATCCAGGAAGAGTTCATCGCCGTCCTCGGCCACGATCTTCGCAATCCAGTGGCCGCGCTCGATGCTGGCCTGCGCCAGCTCGACAAGGAGCCGCAGTCCGAAAAGGCGCGCCGCGTCCTGCCGCTCATGCGCGCTTCGCTGCGGCGGGCTAGCGATCTGATCGACAACATCATGCTGCACGCCAAGGCCCGGCTGGGCGGCGGCATCCGGGCACTCGCCACGCCGGACGCGCCGCTCGCCCAAGCCCTCGCCGAGGTCGTCGAGGAGATCCGCGTTGCGGCGCCCGAACATCGGATCGATCTCGCACTCTCGTTCGACCACCCCCTTTGCTGCGATGCGCCGCGCATCGCGCAGGCGGTCTCGAACCTGTTGTCGAACGCGCTGCGTCACGGCACGCCGGGCCACCCGATCGAGGTCCGGGGCGCCATCCGCGACGGCGAGGCGGTGATCACCGTCGCCAATCATGGCAAGCCGATCCCCGAGGATCTGCGCGAAAAGCTGTTCGAGCCCTACCAGCGCGGTGTCGAGACCCGCGGCGAGGGGTTGGGCCTCGGGCTCTACATCGCCGCCTCCATCGCCGCCGCCCATGGCGGCCGGATCGAGCTGCGCTGCGAAGACGGGATCACCAGCTTCGCGCTTCACCTGCCGATCCTGCCGCCGCCCGGCTGAGCGGCCCCGCCCCCGGCTTCAGGCGTCGAAGCGGATCTGCACCTTGATCGCGCGGCCACGGTCGCCGGCCAGCTCGAACCCCGCGCGGGCCTCGTCGAGCCCGACCGTATGTGTCAGCAGCGGGGCGACGTCGATCCGCCCGGCCCGCATCGCGGCCACGCCTTCGGCGAACTCCTCGTGAAAGCGGAAGGAGCCGCGCAGGTCGAGCTCCTTGGTCGTGACCAGCCCCATCGGCAGCGACATGTCCCCGCCCAACCCAAGCTGCACCACCACCCCGCGCGGGCGCATCGCCGCCAGCGCCGGTGCGATGGCCGCCGCCGCTCCGCTGCACTCGAACAACACGTCGAAGCTGCCCTTGCCTTGGGCATAGCCCGACATCGCCTCGGGGTCGGTGCGGCTGTTGATGGTGACATCGGCGCCGATCCGGCGCGCCGTCCCGAGCGTGAAGTCGCTCAGATCGGTCGCCACGATCTCGCCCGCGCCCGCATGGCGCGCGGCAAGGATCGACAAGAGCCCGATCGGCCCGCAGCCGGTCACCAGAACCCGCTTGCCCAACAGCTCGCCCGCCCGGCGCGCGGCGTGCAGCGTCACCGCCAGCGGCTCGGCCATGGCCGCCTCCTCCGGCGTCAGCCCGTTCGCCGGCACGCATTGCGCGGCATCGGCGACAAGCTCCTGCCGGAACGCGCCCTGAACATGCGGAAACGGCATGGCAGAGCCATAAAAGCGCATGTTCTCGCAATGGTTCAGACGGCCCGCATGACATTGCGCGCAGCCGCCGCAGGGCCGCGAGGGCGAGACGGCGACGAGATCGCCGACCGACAGCCCGCGCACATCCGCGCCGCATTCCACGACCCGGCCCGACACCTCGTGTCCGAGGATCATCGGTTCGCGCAGGCGCACCGCGCCAAAGCCGCCATGCGAGAAATAATGCAGGTCCGAACCGCAGATCCCGCCCCGCGCGATCGCCACGCGGACCTGATCCGCGCCGGGCGTCTCACCGGGCCGCTCCTCGATCCGCAGGTCGCCCGCGGCATGGATGACGACGGCCTTCATCGCACGCACCGGCTTGGGCGGCGCTGGCAGGCTCTGGTCAGGGATATGAACGGCTGGTGCATGGGCCCTCTCCTTGGAATGCGCGGGTGTCCGGATCATCCGGCACGCGGCCGGACCCGGTTCGCCCTAGATTGTCATGGACCATTGTTATCGATAACATGGGTCGCGACAACCCTCATGTCCACATTGTCGGGAGAGCCGGATGACCCAAGACAAAGCCTATCTGGAAACCATGTTCGGCCTGCGCGGCCAACGCGCGCTGATCACCGGCTCCTCGCAGGGGATCGGCCTCGCGCTGGCGCGCGGGCTGGCGCAGGCCGGCGCGCAGGTTGTGCTCAACGGTCGCGACGCGGCGCGGTTGGAGCAGGCCCGCGAGACCCTCGCCGCCGAGCTGCCCGAGGCCGAGATCACCACGCTGGTCTTCGACGCGACCCGCCACGACGATGTGCGTGCCGCGATCGACGGGTTCGAGGCGCGCACGGGCACCATCGACATCCTCGTCAACAATGCGGGTATGCAGCACCGCACCCCGCTCGAGGATTTCCCCGCCGATCGCTTCGAGGCACTGCTGCAGACCAATATCGCCTCGGTCTTTCACGTGGGCCAGGCGGTGGCGCGCCACATGATCGGGCGCGGGCGCGGCAAGATCATCAACATCTGCTCGGTGCAGACCGCCCTCGCCCGTCCCGGCATCGCGCCCTATACCGCGACCAAGGGCGCCGTGGCCAACCTCACGAAAGGCATGGCGACCGACTGGGCCCGGCATGGCCTGCAATGCAATGCCATCGCGCCGGGGTATTTCGACACGCCGCTCAACGCCGCGCTGGTCGCCGATCCGGAGTTCTCCGGCTGGCTCGAAAAGCGCACCCCGGCAGGGCGCTGGGGCAAGGTCGATGAGCTGGTCGGCGCCTGCGTGTTCCTGTCCTCCGGGGCGTCGAGCTTCGTCAACGGCCATGTGCTCTATGTCGACGGCGCGATCAGCGTCTCGCTCTGAGCCGGTCCGACCGCAGGAGCCCGACATGACACCCAAGCCCGCCCGCGGCGCGGCGATCCGGATGGCCGACGTCGCCCGCGCGGTCGGGGTCTCGGCGATGACGGTCTCGCGCGCCTTCAAGGGGGATGAAAGCGTTAACCCGCAGACCCGAGACAGGATCCTGCGAAAGGCCGAAGAGCTGGGCTATGTCTTCGACGCGCGGGCCGCGAACCTGCGCCAGAACCGGACCGGCTTCGTCGCCGTCACCGTGCCGGCGCTCAACAGCGCCAATTTCGCCGAGACCGTTCGCGCGCTGACCGAAGGGCTGGCGCGCGAGGGGCTGCAGATCCTCTTGGCCAACACCGAATACGACCCCGTCGAGGAAGAGGCCGCCATCGCGCAGCTCTTGCGCCGCAAGCCCGAGGCGGTGGTGCTGACCGGCGGCCAGCACACGCCGCGCACGCGGCAGATGCTGGCCGCCTCGGGCCTGCCGATCGTGCAGCTTTGGGATCTGCCCGAGAACCCGCTCAATCATGTCGTGGGCTTTTCCAACGCCGCCTCGATCGGCCTGCTGGTCGAACATCTCGTCGCGCGCGGTCGCCGCCGCATCGGCTTTCTGGGTGGCGATTCCGAACGCGATCCGCGCGGGCGGCAGCGCCGGGCGGGCTTTGTCGCGGCGATGGCGCGCCATGGTCTCGGGGCCGACCGGCTGGCCCCGCTGGGCGAGCCGCCGATCGCCATGGCGGCCGGAGCGCAGGCGCTCGACGCACTGCTTGCGCGATATCCCGACACCGACGCCGTGATCGGTGTCTCGGACCTCGTGGCCTTCGGCGCGTTGGCCGAATGCCAGCGGCGCGGGATCGAGGTGCCCGGCGCGCTGGCGCTGGCGGGGTTCGGCAATTACGAGATCGGCGCGGTCTGCGCGCCGCGCCTGACCACCGTCGATGTCCATGCGGGCCGGATCGGCGCCGAGGCCGCGATGCTGGTGGCGGGGCTTTTGAACGGGCAGGCCGCCCACCCGCCCCGGCGCGTCGTCCTTCCGCCCGAATTGATCATCCGCGAAACCACCCCCGCCTTGCGCTGAGCCCGCCGCATGAAGAGGCCCGCCCCCTTGCCGAGGGGGGCGGGCCTACGCTTGCCACGTTCGGGCGTCTCAGTAGATGGCGATCGCCGGGAACATGATCAGCACCGCGACGGCCAGCGCCTGCATCGCGATGAAGGGCAGGAGCGATTTGAAGATGTCGCCGAGCGAGATGTCGGGCGGCGCCACCGATTTGAGGTAGAAGGCGGCCGGACCGAAGGGCGGCGACAGGAAGCTCATCTGCATGTTCATGCAGAACACCACCCCGAACCAGACCGGATCATAGCCCATCGAGGTGATGATCGGCACGAAGATCGGCATGGTCAAAAGCGCGATCCCGACCCAGTCGAGGAACATGCCCAAGATGAACAGCAGCGCCATCATGAACAGCAGCACGATCACCGGCTCGTCCGAGATGCCCGTGATCATCGCCGAGACGAACTTGATCCCGCCCATCAGGTTGAACACGCCCACCAGCGCGGTCGCGCCGATGCCGATCCATACGATCATGCCCACGGTCTGAAGCGTCTGCAGCGCCGCGGCCTTCATCAGCCCGAAGGTGAACTCGCCCCGGATCATCGTCGAAAGCGTGACGCCCAGCACGCCGACGGCCGAAGCCTCGGTCACGCTTGCGATGCCGCCATAGATCGAGCCCAGCACCCCGATCACCACGAGGATCGGCAGGAACAGCCCCTTGGCGAGACGCAGCTTCTCGGCGGTGGAGGCGCGCGGTCCCTCGACCACCGGGGCCACGGCCGGGTTGATGTAGGCGCGGATCAGCACATAGGCCACGTAAAAGCCCGCCAGCATCAGCCCCGGCACGAAGGCCGCGGTGAACAGATCGCCGATCGAGACGTTGGCGGTCAGGCCATAGATGATCAGCACGATCGAGGGCGGCACCATGGTGCCCAATGCCCCGCCCGCGCAGACCACGCCGATGGCGAGGTTCTTGTCATAGCCGAGCCGCAGCATCTGAGGCAGCGCGATCAGCCCCAGGAGCACCACCTCGCCGCCGATGATCCCCGACATCGCCGCGAGGATGACGGCCACGAGGATCGTCTGGATCGCGATACCGCCCCTGAGCCGCCCGCCGAACAGGCGCATCGCGTCGAACAGGTCGCGCGCGATGCCCGATCGGTCGAGGATCGCGGCCATCAGCACGAACATCGGCACCGAGACGAAGACGAAGGAGGAGACGAAGGAATAGACACGGGAGGTAATCAGCGGCACTGCCATCGGGCCGAACCAGCCCAGGGCGAAGACGAGCGCGACCAGAAGCGTGACATAGGCCAGCGGAATCCCGGTGACGAGCAGCACCAGCAGCATGGCGAACATGAGGCCGGTGGCCCCCTCGATCCCCAGGCCTTGGATGGATCCGAAAAACTCCATCACCGGCGCCCCCGCGCATAATTCACCGCGAGGATCGCGAACTGGACCGTCATGATGCCCAGGACGAGCATGAGAAACACCTTGATCGCGCCCGGATAGACCGGGTCCCAGGCGCTGCCCGAGCGCTCCAACCTGAAATCGCCGGCGGGGGTGAAGGCCGCGCGGCTCACCATGATCCAGGCCGCCCAGGTGAACATCGCCGCCGCGAGACCGCAGACGATGGAGATCACCACGTCGAAGGCGCGACGCAGCTTCGGGCCGAGCTGGTCGTAGATCAGCACCACGCGGATATGGCTGTCTCGCGCGGTGCAGTAGAGCCCGCCGAAGACGAAGGCCACGCCCGACAGGAACACGGTCGTCTCATGCGCCCAGATCGTGGGCCGGTTGAAGAAGTAGCGCAGCACCACCTCCTGGATCAGGATCAGCATGGCGATGATGATGCCGATCGCGAAGACGATGCCGACCCGGTCGATGGCGCGGCCGAGCCAGCCCGCCTCGGGGATGGGCCCGCCTTCGTCTCGGGGCGGCGTGATGTCGGTGTGATCTTCTGTCACTGGCCTTGTCCCTCGTTGTCCAAGTTCTTGCAAAGACGCCCGGACCTGACGGTCCGGGCGTCGGTCGGATATGGCCGGGCGGTGCCGGGCCTACTCGGCGATCAGCCCGTTCTCGGTCAGGTAGCCGGTCAGCGTGTCATAGACCTTCTGCGCGTTCTCGGAGCGCGCGGCGACCTTCTCCCATTCGCCCATGGCGATCTGGCGGAACTTGGCGCGCTCCTCCTCGGACCAGTCATGCACGGTGATCTCGCCAGAGGCCTTCGCCTCCTCGACGGCCTCCTGATCGGCCGCCTTGAGCGAGGAGATCTGGTTCTGGGCGAACTGCTTGACCGACTCCTCCATGATCCCTTGGAGATCCTCGGGCAGCTCGTCCCACTTGCCCTCGTTCATCGACACCTCGACCAGCGGCATCGAGTGGAAGCCCGGATAGACCGGGTGCGAGGCCACGTCGTGCATGCCCTGCGCGTGGTTGACCGAGAACACCGAGTAGTCGGCCGCGTCGATCACGCCCTTGTCGAGAGAGGTGAAGACCTCCGAGCCCGGCAGGTTCACAGGGGCCGCACCCGCGGCGGCAAAGACCTGCTGCACCAGCCCCTCTGGCGCGCGCAGCTTGAGCCCCTTGAGATCGTCGACCCCCTCGAGCGGCACGTTCGACACGAAGGCCTCGAGGCCCGGCGTGCTGACGCCGATGAACTCCAGCCCGTAGGGCGACAGAAGTTCGTCCATCAGCGCGTGGCCGCCGCCCTGCTCGATGAAGTCGAACATCTGCTGCGGATCGCCCCAGGCGCCGACCGGGTTGGCGATCAGGCCGAAGGCCGGGTCCTTGCCCGAGAAATACGAGGTGTCGGTGATGTGCCCGTCGAGGATGCCCGCGGCGATCGCGTCCTGCGTCTCGTTATGTGCGACGATCGAGTCGACCGGCAGCAGCTCGACGCTGACGCGGCCATCGGTCATCTCGCCCACGCTCTCGGCCCACTGCTTTTGCAGTTCGAAGTTGGGGTTGCCCGCCGGGTCCGAAGACTGGAAGCGGAAGCTGTAATCCTGCGCGATCGCGGCACCCGACAGGGTGAGCGCCGCGGCGAGGGTGATGGTGAAGGTCTTGGTCATGGTGTCCTCCTCGGGGTGTGTGTCTGCCCGGACCCATCGGGTCCTCCCTGCAGACGGGATGAAAGTGCGGTGAAGGCCGCCTCGAGCACCTCTTCGGGCGAAGGTGCCACGGAGACGCGGATCGCCCCCTCCTCGGGGGCGGGCGGCTCCAGCGTCGCGAACTGGCTGTCGAGCAGCGAGACCGGCATGTAATGCCCCTCGCGCTGCGCCATGCGCCCGCGCAAAAGCGCGTGATCGCCTTCGAGATAGACGATGGGAAACTCTCCCAGCCGCGCGCGCAGCCGGTCGCGGTACACCTGCTTGAGCGCCGAACAGGCCACGACGGCGAAAGGCTCGGTCGTGGCCATGGTCTCGGCCACGGCGTCGAGCCAGCCCCAGCGCAGCGCGTCGGTCAAAGGCTCGCCGCGCGCCATGGCGGCGACGTTTTCCTCGGGATGCAGATCGTCGGCATCGACATAGACGCCGCCCAGACGCTCCGCGAGGCCGCGTGCCACGGTGCTTTTGCCCGCGCCACTCACGCCCATCACCAGAACCGGTTCCTGTCCTTCGCGCATGCCGCCTCCCTTGTCGCAGCCCGCCTCCCCGGCTACGATGACAGCGCTATCATTAGATGACAGCGCTGTCATCCGTCAAGTGGGGGGATCAAAATGGCGAAACGGGTGACCTTGGCCGAAGTCGCGGCGCAGGCGGGGGTCTCGCCGATCACGGTCAGCCGGGCGCTGCGCCGCCCCGACACGGTGCAGCCCGACACCCGCGCGCGCATCGACGCCGCCGTGGCGGCGCTCGGCTACGTGCCCGACCCCGCCGCCCGCACGCTGGCCACCGGCCGCGCCGACGTGATCGGCGTGTTGATCCCCTCGGCCACCAACGCGGTCTTCACCGACGTGCTCTCCGGGCTTTACGAGGAACTCTCCGAGACCCGCTTCGACGTGCAATACGGCATCACCCGCTACGAGCCCGCGACCGAAGAAAAGCTGCTCGGCGTGTTCCTGCGCCAGCGCCCCGCCGGTCTCATCGTCGCGGGCATCGATCAGACCCCGGCGGCGCGGCGGCTGCTCGAACGCGCCGATTGCCCGGTGGTGCAGGTCATGGAGATCGGCCCCGACCCGGTCGACATGATGGTGGGGTTCTCGCATCACGACGCGGCGGCGGCGGCGACCCGGCACCTGATCGCCCAAGGCTACCGCTGTCCGGGATTTCTCGGCGCGCGGATGGACCCGCGCACGCAACGCCGATTCGCGGGGTTTCGCGCCGAGGCCGAGGCAGCAAGCTGCTTCGAGCCCGAGCGCTGCGAGACGACCGAAACCCCTTCGAGCGTCGGCGTCGGAGCGGCGCTCCTGCGCGCCCTGCTCGCTCGGCGGCCCGAAACGGATGCGGTGTTCTGCAACAATGACGATCTTGCCATGGGCGCGCTGTTCGAGGCGATGCGTCTGGGGCGCACCGTGCCGGACCAACTCGGGATCTGCGGCTTCAACGACCTGGAAATGATGCACGCCGCCGAGCCTGCGCTCACTTCGGTGCGCACCAACCGCTTCGAGATGGGGGTGGAGGCAGCGCGGATGATCCGTGCCCGGCTCGAAGGCCATGACCCCGGCCCGGCGCTGGTCGATCTGGGCGCACGGGTGCAGGCGCGACGCAGCACCGGTGGTCCATGCTGAACCGGCGCGCCCCGAGCAGGGCGCGCCGATGCGGTCTCAGTCGTCGAGCGCGCCCTTGGCTTCGCCCTTGAGGTTCTGGCCGTGACCCTTGAGCTTCTGGGCCTTGCCCTCCTCCTGAAGATCCTTGTTGTCCGTGGCCTCGCCGATCTTGTCCTTGGCAGCGCCGACGGTCTTGTTCGCGGCACCCTTGGCCTTGTCTTCGCTCTCGCTCATGTCGTGATCCTCGCTGATGTGGTGCGGGCGGCGGCCCTTCGGTCTCCTGCCCCGCTTGGACACCAAACGCGCCGCCCAGCCATTCGGTCCATCTCTTTCCGTGCGGTGGCCTCCGCCGTCCACCTCAGCGCGCTGAGGGTCCGCACGTGATCCTGCATTTCACTATCCTGATCGCGAAGATTGCAGTTTTGGCATGCCAAAACTTTGACATGTCAGAATTAGCCGGTTAACGATTGGGATGCACCCGGCGTGGTGTAGAGGGAATCAGGGAGGAGACTTGAAGATGCTGATGAAAACGACGGCGCTGCTCGCCACCATCGCGGCCCCCATCATGGCCCCCGTCGCGGTCCTCGCGCAGGAGGCTTATCCGGACGGCACCATCGAGGTGGTCACGCATTCGGGTGCCGGTGGCGGCACCGACACGACCGCTCGCATGATGATCGCCTCGGTCGCGCCGGTGCTTGACACCGACATGGTCATCGCCAGCCGGCAGGGGGGATCGGGCGCGGTGTCGATGGAGTATCTGGATCGGCAGCCCGCCGACGGTCACTCCATCCTCGTCTGGACCACCGGCCACGCCGTGACCCAGGCCAAGAACGGTGCCAGCGGCGCAGAGGGGCTGATCCCGATCGCGCGCGGCACCAATGATCCGCAGGTGCTGATGACCAAATGCGGCGTCCACGAGGATGCACAGGCCTTCCTCGACGCCCAGAAGCAGGAGTCGATGTCCTACGGCGTTACCCATGTCGCCAATATCGACGACGTCTCGGCCTTCATGTTCGCCAAGGCGGCGGGGCTGGCGCAGCCCGACATCATCCCCTTCGAGGGCGGCGGCGACCTGCTGACCAACCTCGTCGGCGGCAATGTCGATATCGCGGTGCTGAACTACGGCGAGGCGGTGGCCCAGATCGACGCGGGCGAGGTCTGCCCGATGGTCGTGATGGGGTCGGAGCGCCTCGCCACGGCGCCCGACACCCCGACCACCGCCGATCTTGGCATCGACGCCGATTTCGCCACCGTGCGCGGCTTTGCGGTCAAGGAGGGCACGCCCGACGCGGTGGTCGAGCAGATCCGCGCGGCGATGATGGAGGGCATGAAATCGCCCGAATATCTCGAATTCCTCGAAAGCCAAGGCCTCGACGAAAGCTCGGTCGCGGATGCCGAGGTCTGGGGCGCGCAGATGGACACGTCGGTCGCGCGGATGCGCGAGGCGCTGGTCGAGCTGGGCTATATCGACGGCTGAGGCGGCCCGCCGGACGGCCGCCCGGGAGGGGCGGCCGTCGCGGTCCATTCACCCCGGGGGAGGAGCACCGTCATGGGGACCCGACTTTCGACAATCCTGCCGCTGATCGCCTGCGCGCTGATCGCGGGCCTCGCCTATGGCTGGTCCTACACCTTCAAGGACGTGCCGCCGATGCTGATCCGGGGCTTTCAGCCGGGTGCGTTTCCGCGGCTGGTGGCGGGCATCATCATCGCGCTGTCGCTCCTTGGCCTGTGGCACGCGTGTCATGCGGGGGACGATCGGCCCGACGCGCTGCCGCGCGAGTTTCATCTCTCGGTGCTGATGCTCGGTCTGTTCGGCGGGCTGGTGCTGCTCGGCGATTTCCTGTTCGCGCTGATGATCGGCTGCGCCGGTCTCGCATGGTGCTGGGGCGAAAGGCGGGTGCCGGTGCTTCTGGCCCTCGGCCTCGTGGCGCCTGTCGTGGTGGTGCTGTTCTTCGACGCCGCCTTTCAGGTCCGCTTTCCGCGCGGCTTTCTCATCAACCTCTATTACGGGTAGGCGCGACATGGGCGATATCCTCTCGGGGCTTCTGGCCCTTGGCGACCCGAAGCTTCTCTTGCTCATCGTCGCCACGACGCTGGCGGGCACGGTGATCGGGGTTCTGCCGGGGCTCAACGCCACCACCGGCGCGGCGCTGATGCTGCCCTTCACCCTGACCATGGACCCGATTTCGGCCACGGTCGTTCTGGCGACCATCTACGGCTCCGCCACCTTCGCGGGCGCGATCACCGCGATTTTGATCAACACGCCGGGCACCTCGGCCTCGGCCACCACCTGCCTCGACGGTTATCCTCTGGCGCTGCGCGGCGAAGCGGGCCGCGCGCTTGGCGTCGCGACCATCGCCTCGACCTTCGGCGGGCTGGTGTCGATCGGGTTTCTCTTCGTCGCAGCCCCGCTGATGGCGCGGCTCGCCTATGATTTCGGCCCGCCCGAATACTTCGCGCTGACGCTGTTCGGCCTGTCGATGCTGGCGACGATCGGCGGCGGCTCGGCGGTCAGGAACCTGATCGCGGGCGCCTTCGGCGTGCTGCTTGCCACGGTCGGGGTCGACCTGCTCACCGGCGTAGAGCGCTACACCTTCGGCACCCATGCGCTCTATGACGGGATCGGTTTCGTGCCGGTGATGATCGGCATCTTCGGCATCGCCGAGCTCTTGCGCCAATCGACCCAGCTCGACCAAGAGCGTCACCTCGTCGCGATGAGCGCGGTCAAGCTGCCCGGCTGGGCCGACATCCGCCGCATCCGCACCACGGTGCTGCGCTCCACCGGCATCGGCACCTTCATCGGCGTGCTGCCCGCCGAGGGCGCGACCATCGCCTCGATGATCTCCTACAACGAGGCGCGGCGCTGGTCGCCGAACCGCGACAATTTCGGCAATGGCGAGATCGAGGGCATCGCCGCCTCGGAGGCGGCCAACAACGCGGCCATCGGCGGCTCGCTGGTGCCGACGCTGGCGCTCGGCATTCCCGGCAGCCCGACCGCGGCGATCATCCTCGCGGGGCTTCTGACCCAAGGGCTGCAGCCCGGCCCGATGCTTTTCGCCGAGCAGGGCGAGTTCCTCGGCGTGATCTTCGCGGCACTTCTGGTCGCCAACCTCCTGTTCATTGCCGTGGGTCTGGGCGGCGCGCCGATCTTCGCGCGGATCACCACCATCCCGGTGCGCATCCTGTGGCCGCTGGTGTTCCTGTTTTCGATCGTCGGCGCCTATGCGATCCGGCAATCGCAGGTCGACGTGATCATCGCGCTCGCCTTCGGGGTGATCGGCCATCTGATGATCCGCCACGGCTTCTCGGTCGTCTCGCTGGCCATCGGGCTGGTGCTGGGCGCCATGGTCGAACAGCGGCTCGGCCAATCGGTCGCGATGTTTCGCGGCGAATGGTGGATGCTCTTCACCCGGCCCATCGCGCTCACCTTCTTCGCGCTGACCCTGCTCGCGCTTTTTGGCGCGCAGGCCACCCACCTCATCCGCAAGATCACACGAAAGGAGATCGCGTCGTGACCAAGATCACCTCGATCCGCACCCGCGTCTGGCACTGGACCGGGCCGACCGTCCCGCCGCAGGGCAATTTCTGCACCAACGCCTCGGACGCGCTCTACGAGAAGGGCGACGCCATGTCCTCGTTCCGGTTTCACCAATGGCTGACCGTCGAGGTGGAATGCGATGACGGCACCGTCGGCATCGGCAACGCGGCACTGGCCCCCACGGTGGTCAAAAAGGCGATCGACGACTGGTACGCGCCGCTGGTGATCGGCGAGGACCCGTTCGACTATGCCTATATCTGGGAAAAGATGTATCGCCGCACCCATGCCTGGGGCCGCAAGGGCATCGGCATGACCGCGATCTCGGCGATCGACATCGCGATCTGGGACGCGATGGGCAAACTCACCGGCAAACCGGTCTTCAAGCTGTTGGGCGGCCGCACCAAGGAAAAGATCCCGGTCTACTACTCCAAGCTCTATGCCCGCGACATCGCCGCGATGCAGGCTGAGGCCGAAGAGGCCATGGCCCATGGCTACACCGCCTACAAGTCGCGCTTTGGCTATGGCCCCAAGGACGGGATGCCGGGCATGCGCGAGAACCTCAAGCGCGTCGAGGCGCTGCGCGAGGTGATCGGCTGGGACAACGACCTCATGCTCGAATGCTACATGGGCTGGACCCTCGACTACGCCAAGCGGATGCTGCCCAAGCTCGCGAAATACGAGCCGCGCTGGCTCGAGGAGCCGGTGATCGCCGACGACGTGGCGGGCTATGCCGAGCTGAACGCCATGAACATCGTGCCGATCTCGGGCGGCGAACACGAGTTCTCGGTGATGGGCTGCGCCGACCTGTTGCGCCGCGGCGCGGTCAGCGTGCTGCAATACGACACCAACCGCGTGGGCGGCATCACCGCGGCCCAGAAGATCAACGCCATCGCCGAGGCGTTCCAGGTGCCGGTGATCCCGCATGCGGGGCAGATGCACAACTATCACCTGAGCATGGCCAACGCGAACTGCCCCATCGCCGAATACTTCCCGGTCTTCGACGTCGAGGTCGGCAACGAGCTGTTCTACTACATCTTCGAGGGCGACCCGGAGGCGAAGGACGGCTTTTTGCAGCTCGACGACGACATGCCGGGTCTGGGCATCTCGATCAGCGACCGGCATCTCCACAACTTCCGGATCGAGGAGTGAACCCATGAGACCCGAAACCCTGACCGGCGCATGGCCGGTCGCCCCCACCCCCTTCAACGCGGATGGCAGTCTCGATTTGCCGGGCATGTCGCGCGTGCTCGACTGCATTGTCGATCAGGGCGCCGACGGCGTCTGCATCCTCGCCAACTTTTCCGAGCAGTTCCTGATCTCGGACGCGGAGCGCGAGACGCTGACGCGGCATTGCCTCGAACACCTCGCAGGCCGGCTGCCGGTGATCGTCACCATTTCGCACTACGCGACACCTATCGTGGTGGAGCGGGCGCGGCTGGCGCGCGATCTCGGCGCCGTCGCGGTGATGATGATGCCGCCCTATCACGGCGCGCTCCTCAAGGGCACGGCCGAGCAATGCTATGAGCAGTTCGCCCGCGTGGGCGAGGTCGGCATCCCGATCATGCTGCAGGACGCGCCGCTCTCGGGCGTCGATCTGCCGGTGCCGCTCCTGGTGCGGATGGCGCGCGAGATCGAGATGGTGCGGCATTTCAAGATCGAATGCACCGGTGCCGCGACCAAGCTGCGCGCGCTCATCGCCCAAGGCGGCGAGGCGATCGTCAGCCCTCTCGATGGTGAGGAGGGGATCACCATGCTCGCCGATCTCGACGCGGGCGCTTCGGGCACCATGTGTTCGGCGATGATCCCCGAACTGATCCGCGAGGTGGTGACGGCGCATCGCGCGGGCGACCGCGAGGGGGCGGTGGCGGGCTACACCCGCATCCTGCCCGCGATCAACCATGAGAACCGGCAATGCGGCTTTCGCGCCGCCAAGGCGGCGATGGTCGAGGGCGGGGTGATCCGCTCGGAGTTCTGCCGCCACCCGGTGCCGCCGCTCGCGCCCGAGACCCGCGCCGAGTTGATCGGCCTGCTGCGGCCGCTCGACCCCATCGTGCTGAGCTGGGGGCGTTGAAAGGAACACGACCATGACCCAAGAAACCGACCTGTCGAAGAGCCTCGCCGAAATGGCGCCGATCTCGGGTCGCAAGACGCTGTGCGACGAGGTGGCCGAGAGGCTGCGCGAGCTGATCCTTCTGGCCAAGCTCGCCCCCGGCGCCCCGATCCGCGAGCGCGACCTCGCCGAGGCGCTGGGGATCAGCCGCACGCCGCTGCGCGAGGCGTTGCGCATCCTCGAGGCCGAGGAGCTGGTGGTCTATTCGCCGACCCGCCGCCCCTTCGTGGCCGACCCCGACCTCGAGACGCTGGAGCAGAACCTCTCGGTTCTGGGCGCGATCGAAGCGCTGGCCGGCGAGCAGGCCTGCCGCAACGCCACAGATGCCGAGATCGCCGAGATCGAGCGGATCTGCCGGGAGATGGTCGAGGGCTCCGAAACCGACGAGCCGCTCACCTTCTTTCGCCGCGACATGGCCTTTCACGAGGCGATCGTGACCGCCAGCCGCAACCGGCCGCTGGCGCAGACCCAGCGGCAATACAACGCCCGGCTCTGGCGGGCGCGCTTCATCTCGTCGCAGCGCAAGCCGGACCGTTCGCGCACGCTGCGCCAGCACGAGGAGGTGGTCCGCGCCCTCAAGGCGCGCGACGCGGCCGCCACGGCGGCGGCGCTGCGCCATCACCTCGAAACCGCGGTGGAGAACATCGCCAAGACCCGATCCGAACAGGCCGAGGAGGGCCGCGAGACATGACACCCCGTATCGGCATCATCCCCGGCGATCCCAGCGGCATCGGCCCCGAGCTGACCGCGAAGCTCATGGCGGCCGAGGGCGTCCGCGAGGCGGCCGAGATCCTGCTGATCGGCGATCGCTGCGTGTTCGAGCAGGGCATGCGTCAGGCGGGCGCGGAGTACGCCCTCGTGCCGGTGGACCCCGAAACGTGGAACGCGCCCCCGGAGGGCGTCGCGTGGCACGAGACCGAGACCATCGCCGCCTCCGAGATCGAGGTCGCGGTCGAGACCGAGGCCTCGGGCCGCTCGGTGCTGGCGACCTTGGACCGGGCGCTGGAGCTGCTGCAGGCCGGGCGGATCGACGCCCTCGTCTTCGCGCCCTTCAACAAGGCGGCGATGCATCTGGCCGGGCTCAACCATGCCGACGAGCTGCACCACATGGGCGAGCGGCTCGGCGTGAGGGGGTATCTGTCTGAGCTCAACGTGCTCGACGGCATGTGGACCTCGCGCACCACCAGTCACATCGCGCTGCGCGACGTGGCCGATACCATTACCGCCGAACGGCTTGGCGACGCGGTCGAGGTGATCGACCGGACGCTGCGGCGCTCGGGCATTGCGCGCCCGCGCATCTCGGTCGCGGCGCTCAACCCGCATGCGGGCGACGGCGGCAATTTCGGCCGCGAGGAGATCGACGTGCTGCGCCCGGCCATCGAGGCGATGCAGAAGCGGCAGATGCCGGTGGACGGGCCATGGCCCTCGGACACGGTGTTTCTCAAGCTGCGCGACGGCGAGATCGATGCGGTGGTGACCATGTATCACGATCAGGGCCAGATCGCGCTCAAGCTCTTGGGCTTCGAGCGGGGCGTCACGGTGCAGGGTGGGCTGCCCTACCCGGTGACGACACCGGCGCATGGCACCGCCTTCGACATCGCGGGACAGGGCACGGCGCGCGTCGCCGCGATGCGGCAGGCCTTCGACATCGCCTGCGACATGGTTGCCAATTGGCAATGAGCCGGGGCCGCGGCCGGTGAGGCCGCAAAGCCCGCCGGCCGCGCCGCCCTTGGCCCCGCGTCGATCAAGGCGCGATCAGCGCGCCATCAGCGCGCCATCCAGCCGCCATCGACATTAATCACCGCGCCGGTGAGATAGGTCGCGGCGGGCGAGCACAGGAAGGCCACGGTGCCACCGATATCCTCCGGCGCGCCCCAACGCCCGGCCGGGATGCGGTCGAGAATGGCGCGCGACCGCTCGGGGTCGTCGCGAAGCGCCTGCGTGTTCGCCGTGGCGATGTAGCCCGGCGCCACCGCGTTGACGGTGATCGCATGCGGCGCCCATTCATTGGCAAGGATCTTGGTCAGCCCCGCCACGCCATGCTTGGACGCGGTGTAGGAGGGCACGCGGATGCCGCCCTGAAACGACAGCAGCGAGGCGATCGAGACCACCGCGCCGGGGCGGCCCCGCGCGATCAGCTCGCGCCCGAAGGCCTGACAGGTGAAGAACACCGCCTTCATGTTGACGTCGACGACATCGTCCCAATCGGCCTCGGTGAAATCGACGCTCTCGGCGCGGCGGATGGTGCCCGCATTGTTGACGAGGATGTCGAAACCCGCCGCGCCGAACACGTCCCGCGCCGCCATCGGATCGGCGAAATCCAAGGTCAGGCTCTCGGCCGCGCCGCCCGCCGCCGCGATCCGTGCGACCGTCTCGTCGCAGCTGCGCCGTCCGGCGCAGACCACATGCGCGCCCTGCCCCGCCAGCGTCACGGCGATGGCGCTTCCGATCCCGGCATTGGCCCCGGTGACGAGCGCCTTGCGACCTTCGAGCGAGAAGAGGCCCGTCATCGCGTGGCCCCCGTCCATGGCGCGGTCCATGACGCGATCTTCAGGCCGGAAGCCCGGGGCGAGAAAGGGTGATCTGGGCGCATGGGGGCTCTTTTGCGTGCTGCCGACCGGGAGTGCCTTATCGGTGCAGACTTGTTTTATTTGTAAAGAAAGTCAATGATCATCGCTAGATTCGAGCCTCGCCAGGGAAAGAAGTACCTGACTGGCTACCCGGAATATCTCGCAGCCATTGGCAAATCCAATCGGCTCCTTACAAGTGATGACCCATATTCGTCCTCAGATCAGTGCAATACCTGAAAATGGAGGACAGGTTTACGAATCTGTTTACAACATGCCGGATCTGACATATCAATTGCAGGATCGGGATCGGCGGGTCGGAGTGACCGCGGCCCTTTCGGCAACCGGGGAGGCGGCGTTGCAGGACATCTCGGCACCACTGCCCGGAACGGAACCGGCGCCGCGAATGGCGGACCTCCTGACGGGCGCGCGGCTCGATCCGGAGGCCAACATCACCTTTCAGGTCTTCGACATCCTGCGCGAATTGATCGTGACGGTCCGGTTGCGTCCCGGTCAACGCATCTCCGAAAAGGAGATCGCCGCCGCTCTCGGGATCAGCAAGACGCCGGTTCGTGAGGCGCTGATCCGGCTCGACGAGGTGAACCTCGTGCGGATCGTTCCGCAAAGCGGCAGCTATGTCACCCGCATCTGCACCGTCCGCTATGCCACCGCCTGCTTCATCCGGCTGCAGCTCGAGATCGGGGCGGTGCGCGACGTGGCGGCGCGGCCGGACCCGCGGCACCGGATCGGGGATCTCGACGAGATCCTCGCCCGGCAGGCCGAGGCGCTGGCCCGGCAGGATGCGGCCGCGTTCCGCGAGCTTGACGAGAGGTTTCATCGCCAGCTCTTCGTTCTGTCGGGCCATGCCGACGCTTGGGCGACGGCGCGGCGCGCGCAGTTCGATCTCAACCGGGTGCGGCTGATCCGTCGCGGGCATCGGATCGTCGGCGGCCCGCGCGTGCTCGGGGAGCATGCCGCGATCGTCGAGGCGATCCGGGCGCGGGACCCGCAACGCGCCGAAGGCGCGATACGGGCGCATATCGGCGCTCCGGACCGGGAGGTCGGCGCGCTGTTCACCGATGAGAGGTTGCGAGGGCTGATCGAGAGGCCGACCGCCAACTGAGAGGTTTCGTCCGCAAGGCCGGACGTCACGACCCGCGCCGGACCCCGGCGCGGACCCCGCAGGCCATGCCCGCGCGGGACACCCGACATGTGCGACCGGGGAGGCTCGCCGCGCCGGGAAAGATCATTTCGATCGGACCGAGATACGTGAAAGGGAGGACACCATGCGTAGAACGACCTTGGCTTCGGCCATTCTCAGCACGACCTGTCTGGCGGGCGCCGTCGCCGCGAATGAAGACTTCAGGATCACCGAGGAGCCGCTCGAGCTCACGATCCACATGCATTGGGACCGCTCGCAGGGTTATGTCGAAAGCTATCCCGTGGAGCAAAAGGCGCGCGAACTGACCGGCATCCACCTCAGGGAGGCGACGGCGGGCAAGAACACCACCGACACACGCGAGGCGATGAACCTGCTGCTGGCGATGGGCGACATGCCCGACATCGTCGGCAGCCAGCTGATCAAGCAGCCGGTCAACGAATACGGGCCGCAAGGCGCGTTCCTGCCGCTGAACGATCTGATCGAGGAGCACGCGCCGCACATCAAGGCGTTCTTCGACGAGCGCCCCGAGCTGCGTCAGGCGATCTCGGCCTTCGACGGCAACATGTACTACATCCCCTATCTGCCCGACGGCAAATACGGCCGCGCCTGGTTCGTGCGCCAGGACTGGCTTGACGCGCTGGGACTGGAGCGGCCCGACAATGTCGATGAGCTTTACGACACGCTCGTCGCCTTTCGCGACGACGATCCCAACGGCAACGGGCGCAAGGACGAGGTGCCGTTCTTCGTGCGCGACTGGGAGGAGCTCATTCGCCTCGTCACGCTGTGGGACGGCCGCTCCTCGGGCTCGGACACGCCGCATGACTTCATGGTCGATGACGAGGGCCGGGTGGTGCATCCCTATGCGCGCGAGAGCTATCGCACGGGGCTGGCCCATATCGCGCGCTGGTACGAGGAGGGGCTGATCGACAAGGAGGTCTTCACGCGCGGCGTCTCGGCGCGCGATCACCTTCTGGGCGAGAATCTCGGCGGCATGACGCATGACTGGTTCGCCTCGACCTCGGGCTACAACGCGGCACTGGCCGACCGGATCGAAGGCTTCGACTTCGTGCCGATGCTGCCGCCCGAAAGCGTCAGCGGCCGCCGGATCGAGGAGCATCGCCGCATCCCGATCAAGCCCGATGGCTGGGCGATCAGCCATTCCAACGACCACCCCGTCGAGACCATCAAGTATTTCGACTTCTGGTTCACCGAAGAGGGCCGCCTGCTGTCGAATTTCGGCGTCGAGGGAGAGCAGTACGAGATGATCGACGGCGAGCCGATCTTCACCGACGCGGTGCTGAACAGCGATCAGCCGGTGAACAGCCAACTCTGGGCGGTCGGCGCGCAGATCAAGAAGGGCTACTGGCAGGACTTCCGCTATGAATGGCAGTGGACCGCGCCCGCCGCGCGCGAGGGAATCGAGCTCTACGACAGCCACGACCTGCTGGTCGACCAGTTCCTCGGCGTTGCCTTCAACAAGGAGGAGCAGGCCGTCTACGACAAGTACTGGCCCTCGATCCAGAGCTACATGCTGGAGCGCCAGCAGGCATGGGTTCTCGGCAATGGCGATGTCGAGGCCGATTGGCACGGCTATCTCGCGACGCTGGACAAGATGGGCTTCGACGAGGTGATCGAGGTCATGAACGCCGCCTATGCGAGGCAATACGGCTGAGCGCCGAGCGCCCTGGCCCGCCGCGATCCCGCTGTCGCGGCGGCCCCCTGCCCGGCCTGCCTGTGCCCCGTCGCGCGGCGCGCCCAAGGCCCCCCATCACATCCGTTCGCCGTCAGGCCATGAGGAGAATAGCATGACAAGAGTTCTGATTTCAGGGACCGGTTTCGCCGGTCGGGGCCACGCGGAGGCGTTTCGGGCGGCGGGGGCCGAGATCGTGGGCGTCGTCGGCCGCACCCGAGAGGTCGTCGAGGAGGTGGCCCGCGAGATGGGCATCCCCCATGCCGGGACCGACTGGCAGGCGGCCTTGGAGACCTGCCGCCCCGACATCGTGTCGATCGCGACGCCGGGCGGCGCGCATTACGAGCCGATCAAGCAGGCCATCGCCTTCGGCGCCCATGTGTTCTGCGACAAGCCGATGACGGCCGATGGCGACACGGCGGCCGAACTGCACGCACTGGCGCAGGAGAAAGGGGTCAAGACCGCCTATGCGGCGAGCTTTCGTTACGCGCCGAGCGTGCTGCACGCCAAGGCGCTGGTCGAGAAGGGCGCGATCGGCGCGCCCACGGAGGTCGAATGCATCTCGCATTTCAACCTCGAGCGCGAGATCCCCTTCGGCTGGTCGCATCGCAGGGCCGATGGCGGCGGCCGCCTCAACAACAACTTCACCCACACGCTGTCGATCGTGACCTCGGTGATCGGCGACGAGATCGTGCAGATCGCGGGCGAGGTGCGCGACGATCTGGGCCGCGCGCCGATCGTCGAAGGCGTGCACAACTTCGCCACGCGGCGCGACTTCATCCCGCGCGATCTCGATGACCCGTCACTCGAATGGGGCGAGAGCGATGTCGAGTGGTCCTATACCGTGATGGCGCGGCTGCGGAGCCGCTTTGCCGATGCGCCGGTATCGGTGTTGTTCAAGCATGGCGGTCTGGTGCCGCGCTTTCGCGAGGATCACATCGTCTTTTACGGCAGCAAGGGGGCGATCTATCTCGAAGGGCATTACGGCAGCGGCGCGCTGCATTTGCATGACGGCAAGGCATGGCAGGAGCAGCCGTTGCCTGCGGAGATTGCCGCCATGGTGCCGGATGTCGCGGGCGAGACCGAACAGTGCTGGCACCACCTCGCGCGCGCGTTCGTCCGCGACATCCGCGGCGAGACGGTCGAGCCCTACCCGACCTTCCGCGAAGGCCGTCAGTATCAGCGGATCATCGACCTGATCCGCGAGAGCGGCAACTGGACCGACGCGCCGGCCCTCGCCTGAGCGACGCCGTGGTGCGGGGCCGGGGATGGCCCTGTCCTTTCAACTCAAGAACCAAGGGGACGGCTCCGCACGACCCGCCCCATCGACGGAGATCCCCAGATGAAGATCACGGATGCCAAGGTGTTCGTCGGCGGCCCCGCCAAGAACTATGTCACGCTCAAGATCATGACCGATCAGGGCGTTTACGGCCTTGGCGACGCCACGCTCAACAACCGCGAGACGTTGCCCGCCAAGTACCTGCAGGACTACCTCATTCCGAACCTGATCGGCATGGACCCGCGCCGCAGCGAGGACATCTGGCAGTTCTTCTATCGCGGCGCCTATTTCCGGCGCGGCCCCATCGCCATGGCGGCCTATGGCGCCATCGACATGGCGCTGTGGGACATCAAGGGCAAGCTCGCGAACCTGCCGGTCTATGACCTCCTGGGCGGCAAGAGCCGCAAGGGCGCGCTCGTCTATGCCCATGCGACGGGCGCCGATCTCGAAGACCTGATGGACAGCATCGCCCACTACACGGAGGCGGGCTACAGGGCCGTGCGCGTGCAATGCGGCATCCCCGGCATGCCGACGGCGAGCTATGCGGTCCCCGAGGAAAAGGGCGCAAAACACTTCATCACCGATTATTCCGGCATCCGGCCCAAGGTCGAAAGCTGGGACAGCGAGAGGTACATGCGCTTCATGCCCGAGGCGTTGATGCGCATCCGCGACCGCTTTGGCCCCGATCTGAAGGTCCTGCATGACGTGCACCACCGTCTCACCCCGCGCGAGGCGGCGGCTTTCGCCAAGGAGGTGGAGCCGACGCGGCTGTTCTGGCTCGAGGACCCGACGCCCGCCGAGGATCAGGACGCGCTGCGGCTCTTGCGGCAGCATTCCACCGTGCCGGTCGCCATCGGCGAGGTCTTCAACTCGATTTACGACTGCAACAAGCTGATCGAGAACGAGCTGATCGATTTCATCCGCATCGCCGCGACCTATGCGGGCGGCATCACCCAGACCCGCCGCATCGTCGATCTCGCGGCGCTGCATCATGTGCGCACCGGTTTTCACGGCGCGCCGAGCCATTCGCCGATCTGCATGGCGGCGCATGCGCATCTCAATGCCTGGGCACCGAATTTCGGCATTCAGGAATACCTCGTCCTCGGCACGCCCGAATGCGACGCGCTGTTTCCGTCAGACCACCGGATGGAGAACGGCATGGTGCATGTCAGCGACGCGCCCGGTCTCGGCGTCGCGTTCGACGAGGAGGAGGCCACGCGCTACGAGTACACGCCCGGCAGCCACCCGGTCGTGCGGCTCGAAGACGGGACGATGTGGAACTACTGAGCCGGGCGCGCCGGTGACGCGGGCCGCATCACCGGTTCCCTGGTATCAGGGCCAGAGCATCCAGCCATAGGCCACGTAGCCCGCCACCAGAACCGCCCCCTCGCGCCGCCCGATCCGTAGACCGGTCGACGCGAAGACCACGAGCAGCAGCGACACCGCGACCATGACCGGCGCGTCGAAGCGCACGATCTCCTGCGGCACGTTGGACGGCGCGATGAGAGCGGTGGTGCCGCCGATCCCGAGAATGTTGTAAATGTTCGAGCCGACGATGTTGCCGAAGGCCACGTCGCCTTGCCGCTTCAGCGCGGCGATCACCGAGGTGACGAGTTCCGGCATCGAGGTTCCGACCGCGACGATCGTCAGGCCGATGATGGTCTCGGAGACGCCGAGGCCCCGGGCGATGGCGACGGCCCCGCTCACCAGAAACGAGCCGCCGACCACGACGAGGGCCAGACCCGCCAGCGCGATGAGCAGCGGCATCGCGAGGCCGTTTCGCGCATGCGGAGGGGCGAGGCCCGGATCGGCCCCGGCGAGGGCCGCGCTCTTGTCATGGATGGCCCCGCCCTCGTTCGCGCGGCGCTCCTGACGGATCACGAACCAGATGTAGCCGACCAGCAGGGTGACCAGCCCCGCGCCCAGGACGCGGCCCATCGGCATCAGCGCGGCCAGCACCGCGAAGGCGACCCCGACCGCGAGCATCACCACCGCGTCCCGGCGCAGCGCCGAGCGGGCGACGACGATCGGGCAGATCAGCGCCGAGACGCCCGCGATCAGCAGGATGTTGGCGATGTTCGACCCTACGACGTTGCCGAAGGCGATGCCCGGAAATCCGCCCAGACCCGCCTGAACCGAGGTCACGAGCTCGGGCATGGAGGTGCCGAAACCCACGAGGGTCAGGCCGATCACGAGAGGCGAGATCCCGATCCGCTCGGCGGCCTGCACCGCGCCGCGCACCAGCAGTTCCCCCCCTGCCACCAGAAGGACAAGCCCCGCCAGAAGCGGGCCCCAGGTTTCGATCATGAACGGTCATCCTTGCGAAAATTCGATGGGCAGTTTCGGGAGAGATGGCGTGGACCCGAAGGCCGCGCAAGCGAGCGCGGGGATTATATTCGTCAAAGTTCTGGCGGGCCTTACTCGGCTGCGAGGCCGCGTTTCCATTCGCCCTTGTAGAGCCGCAGGTGAAACAGCGGGAACTTGACCAGCTCCTCGACCAAAAACAACGCGAAGACCCACGTCACCGACATATCGAGATGCAGGATGAACAGCGCCGTCAGCGGGATGCGCACCAGCCACTGCGCCGCGACGAAGATGTTCATCACGTAAAGCGTGTCGCCGCCCGCGCGCAAAGTCTGGCCGCAGATCGCGTTCGACCCCTTGGGGAAGGGCAGCACCAGAAGCACCGGTAGAAAGCTCAGCAGCGCGGCGGTCGTCTCGGCCTCGAGCCCCGCATAGATCCGGGTAGAGGCGAGGCAGATGACGAGATAGGTCAGTGACACCAGCCCGGCGGCGACGAAGGCCATGCGCCAGGCGCGGCCCAGAAAGGCGTCGATCTCTTCGCTGCCACGGCTGTTGCCCAAGAGCTGCGCGACGAGGATGCCCGTCGATTGTGCCCAGGCGATACCGAAGGTGCCCGCCGCCTGCACCCAAGGCAGGATCAGCGTCATGGCGGCGAACTGGTTCACGCTCATCTTCGCGAACAGCAGCGTGGCGGCGTAATTGGCGACCGCGTTGCTGACGAAGGTGCCCGCGATCGGCATCGAAAAGCTCAGATGCCGCCCGAGCGAACGGCCCCAGCCGCCATGCAGCCAGCCCGGCTCGTCGAGATAGCCGCCGGTTTCGCGGTAGAAGCTCAGACCGAGGTAGAGGCTGCGCGTCGCCGCGCCCAGAACGCTGCCGATCGCGGCACCGGCGACGCCGAGGGCGGGCAGGCCGAAGGCCCCGTGGATCAGCAGGTAGCTTGTGGCGACGTTGATCGGGATCGCGATGAGAAAGCTCTTGAGGGGGATGATCGTCCGGCCGCTGCCGTTGAAGAAGCTGCCGATGCATTGGGCCGCCGCCTCGAACATCACCACCATGAGAAAGATATAGAGGTAGCTCTTGGCCTCATGGGCGATCCACGGCGTATGCGCCATACGCTCCAGCACCCCGCCGCCGAACAGCGCCACGAGAACGACGCCCGTGGCCCCGACGGCGAGGTTGGTCGCCAGACCTGCGTAAAAGCCGGTCTTGAGCGCCACCCTCCGGCCGGAGCCCGCGGCTTGGGCCAGCCGGATCTGCGTGGCGGTGGAAAAGGCCATGATCGTGCCGACGAGCAGGTTGCCGAAGGCCGCCGCCATCCCCATCGCTGCCAGCGCGGGCTCGCCCAGGCCGGAGACGAGATAGGCGTCGATCAGCACGATGGCGTTGACCATCATCGCCTTGAAGGTCAGCGGCCATGCGACGTTGAAAACATCTCGGTTGGAGGGCGTCGTATCGGCGCGTGCGGCGGTGTCGGACATGATGTTCCATCAGGGGCGAAAGGCGCGGGCCGTGGGGGCCGACGCTCGGAGGGATCGCGCGGCGACGGGGGTACCGCCGACGACGAAGGCCCCCTATGGGGGCGCATGTGGCGGCCGGGCGGGGGCCGCGGCTGCGGGCGGCGGAAGAAATCCCGCCGCCCGCCCCGATCCGGGTGTCAGCCGCCGTGCTCGACGTCGAGGTCGAAGAAGGTCACCTGATCGAAATCGCGTTCGGGCCGGTCGCTGGTGTTGTTCTGCGAATAGGCCCCGGCCTTGAAATACATGAAGTCGTCGGCGACCGAGTAGCCGCTCCCGCTCATGTCGTAGGGCTCGGCCGCGATCACTGTGCCGTCGTCGCGGGTGATCGTGACGTGCAGCATCGGGTGGATCACGCCGTCCCGCTCCTCGCCGCGCACCGCGATCTCGTAGGCGAAGGTCTCGTCGAGCGCGATGCCGTCATCGGGGTTCTCGGCGTGGTTGCCGCGCTCGCCGATCATCTCGACGAAGACGTCCGCCTCGTCCACCGCCTCGTGCGCGAAGTAGATCGAGCCGAACTTGTTGCCGGGCAGCTTGCGGTAATAGAGCCGGATCGGCTCGTCGTCCTTGGCGTGGATCTGGCCGATGATGACGCGGCCGACCTTGCCCGCCTCGCCGATCCGGGTGACCTGATTGACCGCCAGCGTGGCGCGCATCACCCCGTCGACGCCGCCCGCCATCGCCTGCGCCTCTTCGGGGGCCGAGGAAAAGACCCAGTTGTTGGCCGTGGGCGTGCCGTCGTCGTTGCGGGTCGGGATGCTCTCGTCGCCGCGGCGGATCATCTCGCGCAGCTCGGAGCGGGCATAGCTCGATCCGGAGGTGGTGACGCCGCCGGGCACGGTGCAGAACACCATGCCGCCCGTCACCGGGTCGGTGTAGAAGTAGCGATCGTCCGAGTAGCCCGCGAGTTTGGCCTCGGAGATCTCGTCGACCTTGCCGTCGCCATCGAGATCGGCGGGCAGGGTCAGCTTCCAGTAGGAGAGATCGAAGTTCTCGCTCGGGGGGACGTCGATGCGCAGGTCGAGGCCGGTCTTGCTCATGTTGGACACCCGCGCCGTGTCGCTGCCATCGTTCAACTCCGCGACCTGGCCCGAGCCGCAGCCATAGGCCTGAACCTCGATCAGGCTGTTCCAGCCGCTGGCCTCGTTGCCCTGCCCCGTGAGGCGCAGGTAGCGCGCCGAGGTCGCGGGGACCTCGAACCGCTCGATCGCGGTGGTCGCCCCGCCGCTCTGGCCGCCCTCGATCAGCGAGGTCCAGCTTTCGCCGTCCTCGGACGCCTCGAGAACGAAACCGGTGCGCCGCTCATCGCCCTTGTAGAAGGCGAGCCCGACCGCACGCAGGGCCTGCGCCGCCCCCAGATCGAGGGTGATCTGCTTGCCCGCGCCCTCGGACGACCAGCGCGAATCCGGGTCGAAATCATTGTCGAAGACCCGCTCGGGGCCGTATTCTGCATCAAAACTGCCGTCATCGCTGGCCGCGACCACCGCCAGCGGCGAAACCTTGTCGCAGTTCTGCGGCGCCTGCGCCATGGCGCCGGCGGGCCACAGCGCCCCCGCGATCAAAAGGGCGGACCCCTTGTGTCTGAGACCTGTCGTGTTCGTCATCGTCGCTCCTCCCCGAGCGTAAAGATGCGCTTGCGCGCAAGAAACTGAAAACAATCGAAAACACCGGGCGCGCGCGGTCAGCCCACGCCCCGCAAACCTCCCTCGGCCTCGTCTTCGGCCTTCGCCATGTCGGGCAGGATCGCGCCGGGCGTGGCCACGACCGATGAGGCGACCTCGTGAGCCAGACGCAGCGCCTCGCTCATCCCGCGCCAGCCGAGCCACGCAGCAAGGAAGGTGCCGTCGAAGGCGTCCCCCGCCCCGGTGGTGTCGATCACATGCGCAGCGCGATCAAAGACCGGCTCCGGCCCGGACTGCCGCGGCACCAGAAGCCGCGGACCTTCCGCGCCGCGCTTGAGCACGCAAAGCGACATGCCGTAGCCGCGCAGGCGGCGTAGCGCATCGGCCTCGGTGCCGCCGAAGAGCGCCGTCTCGTCGTCGATCGAAGGAAAGCCGATATCGGTGATCGACCAGGCCCGCGCGACCGCCTCGCGCGCGGCCCCGACGCTTTCCCACAGGCGCGGGCGGTAGTTGCTGTCAAAGCAGATCGTCACCCCTTCCGCGCGCATCTCCTGTAGCCGGTCGATCAGCGCGGCGCGGATCGCAGGCGACAGGATCGCCAGCGTGATCGCCGAGAGAAAGACGTGGCTGGCCCCATCGAGCGCCGAGAAATCGGGCGCATCATCCGCGCCGAACATCCGCCGCGCCGCCGAGGCGTCGCGCCAGTAGGCAAAGCTGCGCTCGCCTGCCTCGTCGGTCTCGATCGCGTAGAGGCCGGGGCCGCGCGCGGGATCGCGGCGAACCCGGTCGCAGCCCACGCCATGGGCGCGGGCGAACGTCTCGATCCGGTACGAGAACCGGTCGCGCCCCAGCGCCGTCACCAGCTCGACCCGCGCTGGCGGCGGCAGCGCCCGGCGCATGTAGATCGCGGCGTTGAGCACATCGCCCGCCACGCCGAGCCGGGCGGTGTCCTCGGCCTCCGGCACCGACAGCTCGATCATCGGCTCCCCGACGAAAAGGACGACGGGCGGCTTCATGGCCGGGGGGCTCCGCGCATCTCGGCGGGCAGCAGCGCGGCGGGGATGTTCTGGAAGCAGACCGGGCGCAAAAAGCGGCGGATCGACAGGGTGCCGACCGATGTGGCGCCGAAGTTGGTCGAGGCGGGGTAGGGCCCGCCATGCACCATCGCGTCGGCCACCTCGACCCCGGTGGGGAAGCCGTTGGCCAGCACGCGGCCCGCCTTGCGTTCCAGCACGGGCATGAGCGGCGCGGTGGCCTCGGCGTCCTCCTCCTCGATCTGCAGCGTGACGGTGAGCTGGCCTTCGAGGCCTTGGGCCACGGCGCGCATCTCGTCCACGCTCTCGGCCAGCACCACGACGCCCAAGGGGCCGAAGGCCTCCTCGTGCAGCGTCGTGTCGGCGAGCCAGTCGGCCGCGCGGGTCACGAAGAGGGCGGGTGCCGCGTGACGCAGATCGCTCTCTCGCGCGATGCGCGTCTCGGCCCGGCCATTGGCGACCATCGCCTCGCGCGCGGCGCGAAACGCCGCGGCGATGCCCGGCGTCAGCATCGGCTGGTCGGGGGCGGCGTCGAGCGCCTCCTGGGCCGCGTCGATGAAGCTTTCGGCGCGGTCGCCCGCGGGCAGCACCACGACGCCGGGATTGGTGCAGAACTGCCCCGCCCCCATCAGCAGCGACGCGGCCCAGCCGGACGCGATCTCGCCGCCCCGCGCGGCCAGCGCGCGCGGCATCACGAAGACCGGATTGATCGAGCCCAGCTCTCCGAAAAAGGGGATCGGGTCGGGGCGCCGCGCGCAAAGATCGAACAGCGCGCGGCCACCCGCGAGCGAGCCGGTAAAGCCCACCGCGCGGATCAGCGGGTGGCGCACCAGCGCCTCGCCCACGGCGCGGTTGCCGCCCTGGATCTGGCTGAAGACGCCCCTGTGCAACCCCTCGGCCTGCCTTGCTGCATCGACGGCTTGGGCCACGATGTCGGCGACGCCGGGATGGGCCGAGTGGCCCTTGACCACCACCGGGCAACCGGCGGCCAGGGCGGCGGCCGTGTCGCCCCCCGCCGAGGAGAAGGCGAGCGGGAAGTTCGAGGCGCCGAACACGGCGACGGGGCCGATCGGGCGCTGCATCATCCGCAGTTCGGGGCGCGGCAGCGGCTGACGCTCGGGCAGGGCCGCGTCATGCCGCAGATCGCGATGCTTTCCAGCCTCGACATGATCGGCAAAGAGGCCCAGCTGCGCCACGGTGCGGCCCCGCTCGCCATTGAGGCGCGCCTCGGGCAGGCCGGTCTCGCGCATGCCGATCTCGGTGATCTCGGCCCCGCGCGCCTCGATCTCCCGGCCGATGCGGCGCAAGAAGGCGGCGCGCTGCGCGCCGCTGGTGGCGGAATAGCTCTCGAAGGCGGCCTCGGCTGCCTCGCAGGCGCGCTCCACGAGGTCGGGGTTGCCCGCCTGAAAGGTCTCGGGCGCGCCGTCGATTGGCTGGTTCTCGAAGGTCGCGCTGCCGTCGAGCCAATCTCCGGCGATCAGGTGCTGTCTCTTGAGCATGGATGCTCCTCTCGAAGGTCGTCGGCGGGCCGCCCCGCGCGCGGGATGCGGGCGGGCGGTGTGATGTCGGGGGGCGCGCGGACCGCGCCGTATCGGGGGCGGCGCTTGGGGTCCGTGAGGTTCTGACGGGGCCGCCCGTGGGAGGCGGCCCGGGGGAGGATCAGGAGAAGAGCATGCCGCCGTTGATGTCGACATTGGCCCCGGTGATGAAGGCCGCCGCGGGCGAGGCGAGGAAGACGGCGAGATCGGCCACCTCCTCGGAGGTGCCCTCGCGCTTGAGCGGTGTGTTGCCCGCCACCATTTTGCGCACCTCGGGCTTGGTGAAGATGTTGTGGAAATCGGTGTCGATCATGCCGGGGCAGAGCGCATTGACGCGGATGTCGGGGGCCAGCTCCTTGGCCATGCCGCGGGTCATGGTCATGATCGCGCCCTTGGCCGCGCCATAAGCCAGCGCGCCGCCGCCGCCGCCGTCGCGGCCTGCCTGGGAGGCCATGTTCACGATCGACCCGCCCTCGGTCATGTGCGGCAGCGCCGCCTGCACCAGCAGGACCGCCGAGGTGACGTTGATATCCATCACTGCCTGCCAATGCTCGACCGTCAGCTCGGGGATGGTCTTGCGCGCGATCAGACCGCCGGTGATCGGCATGACCACGTGGATCACGCCGTAGGCCTCGGCGGCGGCGGCGACGAAGGCCTTGACCTGTTCGGGATCGGTCATGTCGCCCTGCATGGCGAAGGCACGGCCGCCCATCTCCTCGATCTCGCGGACGGCGGATTGCGCGCCGTCGCCGCTCTTGTAGTAGTTGATCGCCACGTTGGCGCCCGCCTTGGCGAGGCGGATGGCGCAGGCGCGGCCGATGTCGCGGCCACCGCCGGTGACGATCGCGGTTTTTCCGGTGAGATCCATGTCGTGTTCCTTGGATATGAATGGGTTGGCACCGCCCGGACCCCCAGGGCCCCGGGCGGCGAAGGTGTCAGGTGCGGGCGAGCTTCTTCACCACGCGCTTGAAGGTGCGCTCCTCGGCGTCGGTGAAGTAGAGGTCGCAGTCATAGCCCTGATCGTCGAGGAAGTGGAAAATGCGGCGCGGCGCGTCGAGCCTGTAGGGCACGAGCAGCGTCGCGATCCGGTGGCGCGTCGCCTCGGGAAACCGCGCGGTGAGGCAGGTGCTCACCGGCAGACCTTCGTATTCCTTCGGATCGACGCCCGGAAAGCCGGTCTCCTGGCTGAGCTGCGGCATCCCTGCCTCGGACCAGACGACCTGACCGTAAAAGCCCGCCTTCTTGCCGGTGTAGCGGAACGAGGCCTGGCCGAGATCGTAGGCGCCGTTGGCGTGCAGCAGCCAGTCGATCGAAACGGGCGTTTCGGCGTCGATGCTGTCGATGATGACAAAGTAGCTGTCATGGACGAAATGCACCTCGCGGCTGACGCTCGTCACCTCCGGGCTCAGCGATCGGTAGGCGGCGGTGGCGTCGCCGTGGATATAGATCTCCTCGCCGCGGTCCTCGGCGGTGATGATCCGGCCCGTCGCCGCCATGGCGCGCGCCTTGTCCTTGTCGGCGTATTGCCCCTTGCCGTTGATCAGGATCGCGTTCTTGGAGCGCGTCTGACGCCGCCAGCCTTGGTGCATGGTCGAGTTGAAGGCGACGTAGTGCCCCGACTGGATCGCCAGATCCTCGCCATACGCCGAGAGGCAGAAGGCGTTCTGATCGCCATGGCTGTGGCTGATCGAGCCGAAGGGCGATGCCTTCATCACGAATTGCAGGTGCCGGTCGGGGTCGTCCATCCGGCTCTGGATCGCGACCCAGCCGATGCCCTTGAACCAGCGCAGCCGGTCGTTCGGCCCCGGAGCGGCACCCTCGACCTGCGGCCAGTCGTGGCGATACATCAGGTCGTCGAAGTTGAGGTCCCACCAGCCGTAATTGTAGAAGGCGCCTTCGGTGCCCGGGTCGTTGCGGCAGATCTCGTCGAAATACCACTGATAGGCCGGGTTGCCGGTGACGCCCGCATATTGGCGCAGGTTGTAGCCAATCTTGAGACAGGGCAGATCGCCCATGGTGCTGTCGTCGCCGAAGGTGGCGCGGCGGGTGTCGGGCGCCTTGGTGTAGAGCGGGAAATCCCCGGTCTTCTGGAAGAAGGGCCGCTCGTAAAGGTTCAGCCCCGTGAAGGATTTCAGCAGGTTGGCCGCCTCGGTCAGGTAGGCCATGCCGGTCATCCAGTAATGCGGCCCCTCGGCCCAGCCGCCATCCGTGTCGCCCCATGGCGAATAGACGGTCCAGAGGAACTCGATCGAGTAGTCGAGCCAGTCGCGCGCCTCGGGCTCCTCGTCGAGGAGCGCGATGCAGGCGGGCACCAGCACCGCCGAGACCGAGCGCACCGCGTGGCTGTCATAGGGAAAGAGGTGAATATGCGCGTGGCGGATCACATGATCGGCCACCTCGCGGGTGCGCACCAGGAGCGCCTGACGCACCCGTGCCTCTTCGTCCTCGTCGAGCCTGTCGCGCAGCCAGTCATAGCCCCAGGCCAGCGCCACGGCGACGCGGAAGGCCCATTCGTCGGTATAGCCGCGCGAGGTGGTGCCAGCGGGGTCCCAATCGGCGGCCGAGAGCAGCCACTCCTTGGAGCGGGCGAGCATGGCCTCGTCTTCGAGCACCTTGCCCGCGACGGCGAGGTGGCGGATCGCGTAGATCAGCTCCTGACAGTCGATGTAGGTCTGCCGCCAGATCGGCGCGGTGCGGGTGTTGTCGGGGTAGGGCGCGGGCTCGGCCATGATTTCGCGGTCGAGCCAGGGGGCGACCGACTTGTCGAAGAACTTTTGCCAGTTGCAGTGTTCGGGGTCGGCGGCAACGTCCTTACGGAAGGCTTTCAGCTCCTTCGGCCCCAGCCAGAGGCGCGGATGCGCCATGTCGGCCTTGGCGTAGCGGTCGGCACGCGAGGGCAGCGGCGTCTCGGGCAGGCCCTCGGGCATATCGAAAACGCGCGAGGTGCTCCAGCGGGTGGCGGGGCGCTTGGCGCCTTCGTCCCACACCGCGTAGGACCAGTGCCAGCGCCCCGGCGCCAGCGGCGCGTCGGGCGTCAGGAAATTGAGCGGCAGATCGGTGAAGACCCGCGTCTGCGCATCGGCATATTCGGGGTCGGTCGAGACGCGCAGCACGTAGCGCGCCGCCTCGTCCACCACCGGCAGCCATGTGAAGCGCGGCGGGTTCTCGGCGATCTCGGCGCCCTCCTCGGGGGCGTAGCGGATGTTGAGCCGGCCGGCGGCGGGTTCATCGAGATAGGCGGTCTGGGGTTCGGCGGTCATGGTGGCCATGCGCTTGCATCCTTGGTCGAATGTGGGATCGGGCGGGGCGCCGGGGGGCCGCGATCGGCCCCCCGGAACCGGGGCGTCAGCTGTCGTACTGGCGCTCATAGGCGGAGTTCATCACCTCGAGCACGTCGCTCAGCCCGCGCTTGTCGAGCTGGGACATGTACTCGTCCCAATCGGCCTCGATATCGCCGGTGCCGAGGATCCAGGCCTGCTGGCGTTCGAGCATGTAGGTCTGGATCGAGGGCCAGTAGCGATCATAGACCGCCTGCTCTTCCTCGTTGAGCGACACGCCAAGGAATTGGTCGATCAAGAGGTCGTTCTGCTCGTAAAGCTCGATGCCCTCACGCGCGGCGTCGGATGTCCATTGCAGCTCGTAGGCATAGTCCATGTAGTAGCCGCGCGGGATGCCCGCCCCGATCTCCCACATCTGGCTGTTGACAGGCTGATCGGCGGTCAGCACCGCGTCGGTGAACACCGGCTCGCCGTCGACAAGCTCGTAATGCTCACCCTCGACGCCGAAGTTCGACAGGCGGCGGCCCTCCTCGGTGAACCAGAAGTCGAAATACTTGATCGTCTCGACGGGGTTCTCGTTTGCATAGCTGATGGCCCAGCCATCGGGCTTGAGCGGGGTGCGGCGATGCTCCTCGATGCGCTTGCCGCTGATGCTTTCGGGCGGCAGCATCGGCGCGAAATCAAAGCCCGGCACCTTTTCCTGAAGCGACTCGTTGTAGCCCGCGGTCGAGGCGAACCAGTCATGGGTGATGCCGCCCAAGTTCTCCGACAGCAGGTATTCGCGCGCGCTGGTGCCGCGGGTGAAGACCTCCGGGTCGATCAGCCCCTCCTCGTACCACTTGGCGATGTTCTTGATGCCCTCGCGGTAGCCCTCGGTGGCGTAGGGGTGTTTGACCTCACCGTTGTCGACGTAGAAATCGTGATAGGTGTCAGAGCCCGTCGAGCGGCCGTCCCACAGGGTGACGAAGCGGATCAGCTCCTCCCAGTGGCGCAGGAAGATCGGGACCTCGTCCTTCTGGCCGTTGCCGTTGGGGTCCTGATCGCGGAACGCCACCAGCACCTGATAGAGATCCTCGACCGTATCGGGCCGCTCCAGCCCCAACGCGTCGAGCCAGTCCTGACGCACGAACCACGCGCGGCCGAATTCACCGTCGGGCAGGTAGGGCACGTAGTAGATGTTGCCGTCCCACGAAGCCATGGCGTCGCGCAGCTCGGGGCGCGCGTCGAGCACGGCCTGAATGTTGGGGGCATGCTCGGCGATCAGGTCGTCCAGCGGCAGGAAGGCGCCCTCGGGGCCGTACTGGTTGACCGGGTCCTTGATCCGGTTGCCGCCGACGATGTCGGGCAGGTCGCCCTGCGCCAGAAGCAGGTTCATCGCCTCGTTGTGGTCGGGCGTGTTGCGGCCCGCAGTGGCGTCCTTGAGGTGGATGCCGGTCATCTCGCGCGCCGCCTGCTCGACCGGATAGTCCTCCTCGTAGCCCTGGTTGCGGGGCCAGTGGAAGTGGACGGTGAGTTCGAGCGGCTCCTCGACGATCCTGAGATGCTCTTCGGCGAAGCCCGGCTGGGCCAGCATGGTGGTGGCCAGGAACGCGGCGGACAATGTGGATTTACGCATGGTTCTCCTCCCAAATCGCGTGTTTGTCTTGCGGGTCATTCCTTCACGCCTCCCAGAAGGATGCCCTTGTTGAAGTACTTCTGGACCCACGGGTAGATCAGCAGGACCGGAATGATGGAGCAGACGATGATCGCCGCCGTGACCGTCTCGACCGAATAGGCCGCGCTGATCAGGGTGCTGGTGAACTCCTCGTCGTCCGACAGCTCGGCGATGAGCTGGCGCAGGTAGACCTGCAGCGGGATCTTGTCCTCGCTCTGCAAGAGCACCATCGCCCAGAAGAAGCCGTTCCAGCGCGCCACGATGCAAAACAGGGTGATCGTGGCGATCGCCGGCTTCGACAGCGGCACATAGACCTTCCACAGCACCTGGAACTCGTTGGCGCCGTCCATCCGCGCCGCCTCCTCGAACGACGACGGGATGGATTCGAAGAAGTTGCGCAGCAGGATGATGTTGAAGGCGTTGAGCGCGAAGCCGATGATGATGCCGAAATAGCTGTCGAGCAGTCCGAGGTCCCGCATGTTCAGGAAGAACGGGATGAGGCCTGCGTTGAACCACATCGTGAAGGCCACGAAGAGGTTCCAGAAGCGCCGCCCGATCAGCTGCGGGCGCGACAGCGCATAGGCGCCGGGGATGATGATCAGCAGGCTCACCGCCGTGCCGCCGAAGGTGTAGATGAAGGTGTTGGCGTAGGAGCGCCAGAACTCCGGCTCGCTCAGCACCCTCTCATAGGCCGCGATGGTGAAGTTCACCGGGGTCAGCACCACCGTTCCGGCGGCGGCCGCGAAGCCCGAGCTGAACGAGACGGCGGCGATGTAGAGGAACGGGTAGAGCGTCGCGATGGTGAACAGCCCCACCAGCACCATGTTGGCGATGACGAACCATTTGTCGCCGCGGGAATAGAGATTCATGTTGGCCATTGGCTTGTCCTCCTCACCACAGCGACGTGCGCGACACGCGCTTGGAGATGGTGTTGGCGGTCATCACCAGAACGAAGGCGACGACGGCGTTGAACAGGCCGGCCGCGGCGGCGAGATCGTATTGCCCCTGCTGCAGACCCTGGCGGTAGATGAAGGTGTTGATCACGTCCGCCGTCTCGTAGGTGGCGGGCTGGTAGAGCAGGATGATCAGCTCGAAGCCCACTTCGAGCAGGTTGCCGATGCGGATGATCAGCATGATGATGATCGTCGGCAGGATCGAGGGCAGCGTCACCTTCCACACCATCTGCCAGCGGCTGGCGCCGTCCACCACCGCGCTTTCGTAAAGCGAGGGGTTCACGCCGGCGATGGCCGCGAGATAGACGATCGACTGGAAGCCCGCCTCCTGCCAGATCCCCGATCCGATGAAGATGGGCCGGAACCATTCGGGCTTGGTCAGGAAGTAGACCGGGTCCATGCCGAGCCATTCGAGCACCGTGTTTACGATCCCCGCCGAAGGCGAGAAGGCGGTGATCACGATCCCGGCGATGATCACCGTCGAGATGAAATGCGGCAGGTAGACGATGGTCTGCGCGGCGCGCTTGTAGGTCTGGCTCAGGATCTCGTTGAACATCAAGGCGAGGATGATCGGCGCCGGAAAGCCGAACAGCAGCGTGAAGAAGCTGATGATCACGGTGTTGCGGATCGCGCGCAGGAATTGGTCGTTCTCGAACAAGGTGCGGAAATGCTCGAAGCCGATCCACGGGCTGCCGTCGATGCCGCGGAAGATCGAGTAGTCCTTGAAGGCGATCTGCAGCCCGTACATGGGTTTGTAGAGGAACAGCGCGAACTACAGGATCGTCGGCAGCAGCAGCACGTAGATCTGCCATTCGCGCTTGAAATGATCGCCGAGCCGGGCGGCGCGGCGGCGGGCCCGGTCGCGCAGCGCCTCTCGCGCCTCGACGACCAGCTCTTCGGTCGAAGGACCGATATGCTCTTGCTGGCTCATGCCGCCACCCCCATCCGGGCGGCTCCCAGCACCCGGCCGGTGTCGTGGTCGAAGACCTTGATCCGCTCGGGCGCCACGTGGAAGGCCTCGACCCCCGCGAGATGCGCGGTGTCGCCGCCGGTCTCGGCCTTGATGACGAAGGGCACCTCGCCGATCGAGCTGTGCAGAAGCGCCTCCGAGCCCAGCGTCTCGATCAGGTCGAGCTCGACCGGCACGGTGGAGGCGCCGGGCATCGGCTCGATCGAGGCGTGCTCGGGGCGGATGCCGATGATGACCTTGCGGCCTTGGGCATGGCGCAGACTTTCGAGCGCGGGCAACGCGATCCGCGCGCCGTTGGCGACGGCCACAGGGCCGCGCTCGCCGGCCTCGACCACCGCCTCGAACTGGTTCATCGGCGGCGAGCCGATGAAGCCCGCGACGAAGGTGTTCACCGGATCGTTGAAGAGCTCCATCGGCGTGCCGATCTGCTCGATCCGACCGTCGCGCATCACCACGATGCGGTCCGCGAGCGTCATCGCCTCGACCTGGTCATGGGTGACATAGACCGAAGTGACGCCGAGCCGCTTGTGCAGCCGCTTGATCTCGGCGCGCATCTGGGTGCGCAGCTTGGCGTCGAGGTTCGACAGAGGCTCGTCGAACAGGAACACCTCAGGGTGGCGCACGATGGCGCGGCCCATGGCGACGCGCTGGCGCTGTCCGCCCGAGAGATCGGCGGGGCGGCGGTCGAGATAGGGGGTGAGCCCGAGGATGCCCGCGACCTCCTCGACCGAGGAGGAGATCTCGGCTTTGGGCGTGCGGCGGATGCGCAGCCCGAAGGCAATGTTGTCGGCGACGCTCAGATGCGGGTAGAGCGCGTAGTTCTGGAACACCATCGCCACATCGCGGTCCTTGGGCGCGACGCGGTTCACGACCCGGTCGCCGATCCGGCAAGTGCCGCCCGAAATCTCCTCGAGGCCCGCGATCATGCGCAGCGTCGTGGACTTGCCGCAGCCCGAGGGCCCGACCAGCACGACGAATTCCTTCGGTGCGATTTCCAGATCGATGCCGTGGACGACTTCGAGCGCGCCGTAGCGTTTGACGATTCTTTCGAGACTTACGCCTGACATGGTCCCCTCCCTTTCGGCCCCGACGTGGAAGCACTGGCGATATGACTACCGGATTCGTAACGCCCGATCAATACAAATATTGACAACTGAGCGGCGGAAGGGCAATCAACTCTTAACAAGCTCGCGCTCAGGCTGTGGCGTGGCCTCCCGTATTCAAATGGGAGCGCCGCCCATACCCCATATTCATTGTAGTATTGGGGCCGTCATGCGAAGCGAGGCTTGGACGCGGCCGGGATTTTACAAGCTCCGGCCACGATGGCCGGGATCGGGCCGTGATTTGTTCGGCCCCCGCCGGGGCCGCGATGTGACGCTCCGCGCCGCGACGGCGCGCGGCGATCTGCCACGAGAGAGGAGATGATGATGATGCAGGTGAACAGCGATACCCCGGGGGCCTGGATGACGTCCGGACCCGGCGCGCAGCGGCGCATCCTGTGCGAAAGCGCGGAGCTGATGATGGTGGAGTTCCGCTTCGAAAAGGACGGGCGCGGCCTGCCGCACTACCATCCGCATGTGCAGACGACCTATGTGACCTCGGGACTGTTCCGGTTCACGGTGTCGGGCGAGACGCGCGATCTCGGCCCCGGCGACGCGATGCTGATCCCGTCGGATGCCGAGCATTCCTGCCTGTGCCTCGAGGAGGGTGTGCTGATCGACTCCTTCACGCCGCGCCGCGACGATTTCATGGAGGCGCACGGCCTGCCGATGCGCTGAACACGACGGGCCCCCGCGATGCGGGGGCCCTGTCCTGCCGTCGATCGGATGGTCCCTTGGCTCAGCCTTGGCCGATATCGCCGTCGAAAACGCGGCGCCGCGCGCTTTCGATATGGCCGCGCATCGCGCGCCGCGCCGCCTCGGCATCGCGCGCCGAGATCGCCTCGAAGATGGCGTCGTGCTCGGCCTGCACCAAGGCCAGACGCTCCTGCGACTTGGTGAGCGACAGGTTGCGGGTGAGGTTGAGGCCGGTGAGGATGTTGGCCTTCATCGAGTTGCGCGCCGACATGAAGTAGTGGTTGTCGGAGGCCGCGCAGACGGCGGCGTGGAACGCCTCGTCGGCATCGACGCCAAGCTCGCCGGTGCGCACGCAGCGGTCGAGCTCCTCCAGCGCCGCCTGGATCTGCCGCAGCTCGCGTTCGGAGCGGCGCTGTGCCGCGAGATAGGCCGCCTCGCCCTCGATCGCGGCGCGAAACTCGAAGGTGCGCTGGATATCGGCGATCGAGCCGATCGGCGCGAAGTCGAGCACCGCCTCCTCGGGCTTGCGCCGCACGAACGAGCCGGAGCCCTGGCGCGACACCACGACCCCGTCCTCGCGCAGCTGCTTGAGCGCCTGCCGGAGCACCGGGCGCGACACGCCCATCTCCACGCTCAGCTCGTGCTCGGTGGGAAGCTTCTCGCCCACCGGGAAATCGCCGCGCACGATCTTGGCAAGCACGTTCTCGTAGACCGTGTCGGCCAATGTCCGGTCACGGGTTTCGCGGGCGGCCCGGACCGGGGCCGCCGCCTGCGGGAACTCTATCGCCCGTTTGCCTGTCGCCATGCGCTGTACTTCCCCTGTGTGGCCGGATCGGTCGGCGGGTAGAGACCGAAGGTCGAGGCGCCCTTTTGCACCTCCTCCATCACGAAGTCCTCGAAGGAGGTCATCTCGATGGCCTCCTCGGCCACTTCGTCGGCCATGTGCCTCGGTATGCATACAACCCCTTCATTGTCCCCGACAATGACGTCGCCAGGGAAAACCGACACGCCGCCGCAGGCGATCGGGTCGTTGACCGCCACGGCGTGGTGCTTGGTGAGGTTGGTGGGCGCGCTGGGGCGCGAATGATAGGCGGGCATCTCGAGCTGCGCGATCTCGGGCGTGTCGCGGAAACCGCCATCGGTGACGATCCCGGCGCAGCCGAGCTGCTGCAGCCGCGTCGCCAGGATGCAGCCCGCCGAGGCCGCCGTCGCGTCGCCGCGCGAGTCGATCACGAAGACCGCGCCGTCGGGGCATTCCTCGACGCCCTTGCGCTGCGCGTTCTCGCGGTCGGCAAAGCTCTCGATCACGTCGAGATCCTCGCGCGCCGGGATGTAGCGCAGCGTGTAGGCCAGCCCGACCATGTTGCGTCCCGAGCGAAGTCGCTGCGGCCCCTGAAGGTAGATGTTGCGCAAACCGCGCTTGAACAGCGCGGTCGTCAAGGTTGCCGTGCTGACCTGCATCAGCCTCGCATGGGTCTGCGCCCCGAGCGCCGTCATCTCCATCGTCCCCTCCTGCCCGTCCCGTGACGGCTCTGCTTGATGTCGAGGTCAGGCTAGCCGGGCGGCTGTACCTTGTCAAGATTTGTAATGGCTACTTTTACAAGACGTACGGCATGAAGCGTGAGACCTTAGCACACAAACCCTAATTATAGGCCATTTCGCCGCCGTTTCACATCAATGTTGCTTTTTTTTGTAATCGCATCTACGAATCAAGTCTTACAAGGTTGAGGGAGGAAGACGACATGTTCATGAGAGGCATCCTGCTGGGCTGCGCGGCGGCCATGGCGATAACGGGCGGTTCGGTCGCGGCCGAGGAATGGCGCGGCTGGAACATCCATGTTATAGACATCATAGAACTGACTGCGTGAGTGAGTGGGCTTATTTTGTTGCTCGATGCCGGTCTCCTTATACCTGTCTCGATTTATACCAGCCCATAGTGGGACATCTCGACTGCCTGATCGCCGGTCGATGAAGATTTATACCATCTTTTTGGGCGACCTCAGTCGGCGCGGCTGAACGCGCGCGAAATCGCCAGGCGCCGCCGGCAGAGCTCAATTTTGACGTCAGGAAGGCTCTGTTGAACGCGCGCGAAATCGCCAGGCGCCGCCGGCAGAGCTCAATTTTGACGTCAGGAAGGCTCTGTTGCGCAAACAGGCTGACTGGATTCATCTCTCGGAAGCTGCATGATAACGTGCGCGCATGAGCAGCAGACCCAAGCCGCCGAGCTACAAGACCAGGAACTGGCCTGACTACAACGCGGCGCTGAAGAAGCGTGGCTCCCTGACGCTCTGGTTCGATCCCGACATGGTCTGGACGCCGCCCCCGAGCGGCAAGAGGGGCCGCCAGCAGAGCTACAGCGACGCCGCCATTCAGGTCTGCCTGACGATGAAATCGCTGTTCGGCATGGCGCTCCGCCAGACGACGGGCTTCGTCGAGAGCCTTTTGCAGCTGATCGGCCTGGACTGGTCGGTGCCGGACTTCAGCACCCTGTGCCGACGCCAGAAGGCGCTGGCCGTGAACATCCCCTATCGCGGCTCAACGGGGCCGCTGCATCTGCTGATCGACAGCACCGGGATCAAGGCCGAAGGGGAAGGCGAATGGCACGCGCGTAAGCACGGCGGGCCGAAGCGACGCCTGTGGCGCAAGATCCACCTCGGGATCGACGAGGAAACGCTGGAGGTCCGGGCGGTCGAGATCACGGGGAGCCATGTCGGCGATGCCCCCATGCTTCCTGAACTGCTGGACCAGATCCCCGGCAACCAAGACATCGGCTCGGTCACGGCAGACGGCGCCTACGATACGCGCAAGTGCCATGACGCCGTCGCTGATCGGGGGGCGCATGCGGTCATCCCGCCGCGCAAGAACGCGAAGCCTTGGAAGCCCGGCACCGCTGGGGCGATCGCCCGCAACGAAGCTCTCAGAGCGTCAAAGTATCTGGGCCGATCTCTGTGGCGCCATTGGAGTGGGTATCACCGCCGAAGCCGCGTCGAGACGAAGATGCATTGTGTGAAGCTGCTGGGCCAAAGCCTCATGGCCCGGGACTTCGATCGTCAGGTCGCCGAGCTCCAGATCCGCATTGCCGTGCTCAACGGCTTCACCGCGCTCGGCATACCTGTAACAGAGGCCGTAGGATAAGTCCGTCTGGGGAAAGGGGCACCTCGGCCATCACCCGTTTTGCGCATGTATGGATGCCCCCGTTGGTGCAAGTGGTTTTTGAACGGCGCAGGCGTGTGATCGGGTGCGGTCATGTATCAGGCCTCCCTATGCGGCGCTGATGTGGCCGCGGGCCGGTATGGCGATGCGCGGATCAGAAGCATATCAACAAACCGAGCTCGATGGCTCCTGCACAAAGACTGCTTTCTCTGACCCGGATCTGGTCGATCCTTTGCCCTTACTGTTCAGTGACCTCCTCACACCCCCGACGTGCCGGGACGACGTGGCAAGCGTCGAGCGCTTACGCCATCATCGCCGCCGGGTTCCGGTAATCCTCTTGCTTTGTCATCATGGCCCAGAGGCCACGCGCCATCTTGTTGGCCAGCGCGATCGCGGCGACCATGCGTGGCTTGCGGGTCAGCAGGCGCTTCAGCCAGCCATTGTTCGGAGTATCAAACCGCTCGACCGCTTGGAGCACCGCCATTGCGCCGGAGACCAGAAGCGTGCGGATGTCGCGCTGGCCCATCTTCGACGTCTTGCCCAGTCGTTGTTTGCCGCCGGTCGAATGCTGCTTCGGCACGAGACCGAGCCAAGCGGCAAAATCGCGCCCCCGCCGAAACGTCGCCAGATCAGGAGCGAAGGTTTCGATGGCAAGAGCTGTCACCGGGCCCACGCCCGGCATGGTTTGGGCGCGTCGCGCCAAGCCGTCTTCTTTGGCCGCGCTTTTTACCTTCCCGTCTATATCCGCAATCCGAGCATTCAGGCCCTCGATCTGTTCCAGATACATCCGGCCGAGTTCGCGAACGTCTTGGAGCAGCGCCGGGTCATCATCCTCGATCGCATCGGCGAGGCGTTTGAAGTGCGCAGGCCCTCTGGCAGCAACCAGGCCATGCTCGGCAAGATGCCCGCGTAGAGCGTTGATCAATTGGGTGCGCTGGCCGACGAACATCTGCCGGGTGCGGAACAGCATCGCTCGTGCCTGCTGCGCTTCCGACTTCAACGCGACAAAGCGCATGGTGGGGCGCGTGGCCGCCTCTACGATCGCTTCGGCATCCGCCGCGTCGTTCTTTTGGCGCTTGACGAACGGCTTCACGTAGATCGGCGGGATCAGGCGGACTTCATGCCCCAGCTTTTCGAACTCGCGACCCCAGCCGTGCGCCGTCGCGCAGGCCTCCATGGCGATGACGCACCTTGGATGCCGTGACACGAAGGCAATCAATTGAGGACGCGAAAGCTTCTTGCGGAAGACGACCGAACCGTCGTCGCATGCTCCGTGCAATTGGAAAACACGCTTTGCCAGATCGATACCGATGAGGGTAGCTTCGGACATGGATGCTCTCTCCTTCCGTGATGGCGTTACACACATCACAGTGGCACATTGCGATGCCGTCAGGAGGGGGCATCCACGCCATCAACAAAGCCGGTCCAGATCAGGAAAAGCTGCGCGAATTGCGGCGCCGAGGTCACCGGCGCGCCGATGCTGCGGCCGATCCCGGCCATCAGCACGGCGGCCACCGTGCCGATGAGCGCGAGCAGCGCCAGCGCCTGCTCGATCCCGTCATAGAGTTTCCAGATGGTCATGCTCGCCCTCCCCCGGCGCGGCAGGTTTTCGGCCCCGGCGCCATGGCGCCGGGGCCGCCGGTTCACTCCGCCGAGGGCAGGTAGGGGGCCAGCGCCTCGCGCGCCTCGACCAGGCCGACCTTCTCGTAGACCACGTCGACGCGGTCGCGGAACGGCGCGATGTCGACCTCGTTGAATTCGACGCCCGCCGCTTCCATCTCGGCCTGCACCTCGGCCAACTTGGCCACCGTCTCGCGCGTGGCCTCCTCGCCTGCGGCCTTCAGCTCTTCGGTGACGATCGCCTGCAGATCCTCGGGCAGTTCGGCGAACCAGCTTTCGGACGTGGCGAGCCCGGTGTAGAGCTGGATGTGGTTGGTGAAGGCGACGTTGTTCGACACCTCGTGCAGCTTGATGCCGTAGGCCCCGGTGAGCTGCGCCTCCGCCCCGTCCACCGCGCCGAGTTGCAGCGCCGAATAGACCTCGGACCATGCCATCGGAGCGGGTGTCGCACCCATCGCCTCGACCGTGGCGACCCAGCCCGGCGCGTCGATGGTCCGCACCCGGACGCCGCCCAGATCCTCGGGCGTCTCGACCTTGTCTTGGGTGAACATCTGCCGCGTGCCCTGGAACCAGTTGTAATTCAAAAGCCGGATGCCCGACTCCTCGGCAAGCTGGCCCACCCACTCCTCATAGACCGGGCTATCGGTGATCGCGGCGTATTCGGTGTAGTCATTGACCAGATAAGGAGCCGCGAGAATGCCCAGCTCGGGCAGGAAGGGCGCGAGCCGGCCGGCATCGACAAGCGCCGCGATCGGCGCGCCGGAGCGGATCTGTTCGAGCACGTCATTGTCCTCGCCAAGCTGCGAGGAGGGGTAGATCGTCACCTCCATGCGGCCTTCGGAGCGTTCCTCGATCCGGGCCTCGGCGCCCTGCATCGCGATGACCAGCGGGTCCTGCAATGTCTGGGACGTCGAGAGGTTCAGCGAATAGTCCTGCGCCGTGGCGACCCCCGCCGACAGGGCGGCGATCGTGGCGAGCGCGGTGGTGATGTGGTGGTTCATGTAAGGTCCTCCTCCTTGTGAACATCCTGGTCTCGCGGCGCGTCCTGACGCCCGAGCGGCCAAAGCCCGGCGCGCGCCCCTTCGGTCAGGAACAGCGCGACGTGATAGAGCAGCCGGCTCAGCGCCTCGGGCCAGAGCACCCGGCCCTGCCCGTCGAGGCGGTTGACCCAGAACGGGTCCGGCCCTTCCGCGACGTATCGCGCGAAGATCAGCCCGAGCAGCGCATTGGCCCGCCCGGCATGATCCGGGTCGCCGGTTTCGGCATGCAGATCGGCATGAAGCTTGCCCGCCTCGGTCAGCGGCCAGAGCAGGTGATCGGGCTCGGTCACGGTGCCATCGGCCGAAACCGCGTCATAGGGCGCACCGGCGAGCGGCCCGTCCGGGCGCAGACCATGCGCCTCGACGAAACGCTGCATCCGCGCGGCTGCCCCGACCACCGCCGGATCACCGCCCATGGCCGCGAAACGGCGCAGCAGCCAAGCCCATTCATACTGGTGCCCCGGCTCGCGGCGTCGGCCATCGGCCGTGTCGATCGGGGCGAGGTCGTGGCCCGTGAACTCGCGGATCGCGCCGGTCTCGGGGTCGAGGAAGTGCCGCAGTCCGACCTTGACCAGCCCGGCGGCGCGGTCGTGCCAGATCGCCTCGCCGGTCATCTCATGGGCCTGCAACAGCGCCTCGATCATGTGCATATGCGGGTTCTGCGCCCGCAGATCCCCTTGCCGCGGCCCGCGCGCCGCCATCTCGTCATTTTCCCACAGCGCGCCGGTCCCGGGATCGGTCAGCCGCGTCGAGATGAAATCCCAGCACGCCTCGATGCGCCCTTCGGGCACCGCTTCGGGTGCGGCGCGGCGCAGCGTGACCAGCGCGAGCAGGGCAAAGGACTGGTCATAGCTCCGCCGCACCGCGTGTTCGGGGGTGTCGCTCGGCGCGCCCGAGGCCAGCGCCGCGATGCGGTAGCCGCCATCCTTGTCGCGCAGCGCCGTATCGAGATAGCGGTGGATCGCGATGGCGGCGTCGCGCATCCATGGCGCGCCGGTCGCGAGGTGCAGATGCGCGAAGGTGAAGACCAGCCGCGCTTGGGTCAGCGTCGTGCGTTTGGGCGAGGCCGCGGGTTTGCCCGGCGCGTCGAGCCGCTCGGCCACCGCGCCGCCATTATCCTGCGCCACCGCCAACCATCGCGGCAGGGCGTCGAACACGAACGCATCGACGCGCCGCGCCGCGCCCGTCGCATTGAGCGCCCGTTCAGCGGTCATGGCGCTCTCCCTCGGCGGCGTCCCGGTGCCAGGCCCGGGCATCCGGCAGGTCGATGATCGCGCCATGCGCCGCGATCACCCGCGCGGCCATCGCGGTTCCGGCCCGCGCGGCCTCGACCGGCGCCGTCCCCCGCAGCCGGGCCGCGAGATAGCCGCCGTTGAAGCTGTCGCCCGCGCCGGTGGCATCGACCGGCGGTCCCGCCTCGGGCACCGGCACCCGCATCAGCCCGGCCTCGGCCAGCACCGTCACCGGCCCCGCCCCGTCCTTGACCGCCACCTCGCCGGCCCCGGCGGCGGCATAGCGTTCGGCGCAGGCGGCGGGATCGGCGTCGCCGAACCAGCGCGCCTCGTCGTCGAAGCTCGGCAGAACGATGTCGGACAGCGCCGCGGCGGCGGTGATCGCGTCGCGCATCTCGGCCTCGTCCGACCAAAGCGCGGGTCGGATATTGGAATCGAAGGCGATGCGCGCCCCGCCCTGTCTCGCGTCGCGCAGCGCGTCGAGCAGCCGCGCCCAGCCCTCGGGCGGAAGGATTGCCAGCGTGATCCCGGACAGGTAGATCATCCGCGCTTCCGCCGTTGCTGCGCGCAGCGCCGCCGCGTCATCGGCGAAACCGCGCGCCGCCGAGCTTTCGCGCCAATAGGTGAAGGCGCGGTCGCCGTCCTTCTGCTCGATCATGTAGAGACCGGGCCGCCGGTCGGAGAGGCGCCGGATCGCGCCGGTGTCGATACCGGCATGGTCGAGAAATCCGACGATCCGGTCGGAAAACCCGTCGGTCCCCAGAGCGGTGAAATAGCCGACCGGCCCGTCGGCCGGATCGAGACCGGCGCGCGCGTACCAAAGCGTGTTGAGCGTGTCCCCGGCAAAGCCCATGCGCCAGCAGCCCTCCTCGCCACCCGACATCTCGATCATGCATTCCCCGATTGCGAGCAATTGCATCATGCCGCCTCCCCTGCGATAGCGGCGACCATGCCCCGCGCCAGCATGTCGCGCAGGATCCGTGCCGCCTGCGTCTCGAACGCGCCACCGAGAAGCGCCTCCGGCGTCAGCCCCGGCAGCCGCAACAGCCCGGCGACAAGTGCCTGCGTATCGTTGCGCGCCGCCTCCACGACGGCGGCGATTTCGGCTTCGCGCGGGTCGCGCAGCGCATGGCTCGCGCCCGCTTCGCCACGGCCCATGCAGTAGCGCGCCCAGGCTGCGGTGGCGAAGGCGAAGGGGCGCATATCCTGCCCCGCCCTCTGCGCGTCGCAGGCCGGGGCGAAGATGCGCTGCGGCAGCTTCTGGCTGCCATCCATCGCGATCTGATAGGTCTCGTGCGCGATCGCCGGGTTGGCGAAGCGCGCGGCAAGCTCATCGCCATAAGCATCGAGGTCGATGCCGGGCAGCGGGTCGAGCGTCGCGGCCGCCGCCGCGATGTGCCGCCGCGCCAGCACCGAGAGCGCGGGATCGGCCATCGCGCCCCGCACCAGCGCATGCCCCGCGATGAACCCGGCATAGGCGATCAGCGAATGCGCGCCATTAAGCATCCGCAGCTTCATCCGCTCATAGGGCGCGACATCATCGACGAAGATCGCGCCGCCCGCCGCCCAGTCGGGGCGGCCCTGCGCAAAGCGATCCTCGATCACCCATTGGCAGAAGGGCTCGGTCTCGATCGCGGCTGCATCCTTGACCCCGGTGAGCCGCGCGGCGAGCGTCAGCGTCGCCTCGGTCGCCGCGGGCGTGATCCGGTCCACCATGGAGGAGGGAAACGCCACCTCGGCGGCAATCCATTTGGCGAGGTCGGGATCGACCCGACGGGCAAAGCCCACCACGCCACCACGCAGCAACGCACCGTTCTCCGGCAGGTTATCGCAGCACAGCACGGTGAAGGGCGCATGTCCCGCCGCGCGTCGCCGGCGCAGCCCCTCGACCAGCAGCCCCAGCACGCCGCGCGGTGTGGCCGGGCTTTCGAGATCGGCCGCGACATCCGGATGTGCCGGGTCGGCGTCGGGACCGCTGCGGTCGATGCCGTAGGCCTTTTCGGTGACCGTCAGCGTGACGATGCGGATCGCCGGATCGGACATCGGCCCGAGAACTGCCTCGGGCGCGCCGTGCGCCGCGACCACCCGGTCGATCGCGCCGATTACCCGCGCCCGGTCGCCCTGCGCGCCGCGCTCGATCAGCGTGAACAGCCCGTCCTGCGATGCCAGCGCCTCGGCCAATTCGGCCGAGCGCAGACTGACCCCGGCAATGCGCCAGTCGCCGCCGCAGGCCGCCAGCGCCGCGTCGGTGATCGCCGCCTGATGCGCGCGGTGAAAGGCACCGGCGCCGAAATGCAGGATGCCCACCCCATGCGCCGCCGGGTCATAGCTCGGGGCCACGCCCGTAGGCAGATGCGCCAGCGCTGTGCGCGACAGCCGGCTCATGGCTTGATGCCATGCTCGGCATGGCCGAGCGCGGTCATGATACCGCGCAGCTCGGCCAATCCTTTGAGCCGTCCGATCGCGGGATAGCCGGGCTGAGCCTTGCGTTTGAGATCGTCGAGGATGTCCTGCCCGTGATCGGGGCGGAACGGGATCGAGACGTCGGCGCGGCCCTCGGCCCGGCGCCGGGCCTCCTCGCGCAGCACCGCGGCGATGAACGCCACCATGTCGGTGTCGCCGCCCAGATGCTCGGCCTCGTGGAACGAACACGGCGCGCCGTCGCCCTCGCGCGCGACGTTGCGCATGTGCAGGAAATGCACCCGGTCGCCGAGCCGCGCCATCATGCCGGGGATGTCGTTGTCGGCGCGCGCCCCGAGAGAACCGGAGCACAGCGTGATGCCGTTGGCGCGAAGCTCCACCGCTTCCATCACCGCGCGGTAATCGGTCTCGCTCGACATCACGCGCGGCAGACCGAGCAGGGAAAACGGCGGGTCGTCCGGGTGGCAACAGAGCCGAAGCCCCAGCCGCTCGGCCTCGGGCGCCACCTCGGAGAGGAAATCGACGAGATGGCCGCGCAGCGTCTCGGCGCTCATCTCCGCATATTCGGCCAGATGCGCGCGCACGTCCTCGAGCTTGAAATGCTCGGCCGCCCCCGGCAGGCCGAAGACCACGTTGGTCGCGAGACGGCGGCGCGTGTCCTCATCCATTCGCGCGAAACGCTCGGCCGCGATCTCGGCCACGCCCTCGGGAAAGCTCTCGGCCGCGCCGGGGCGCTTCAGGATATGGATGTCGAAGGCCGCGAAGTCGTGCAGATCGAAGCGCATCGCCGTGCCGCCATGCGCCACCCGGTGGGCGAGATCGGTGCGGGTCCAGTCGAGAACCGGCATGAAGTTGTAGCAGATCACCTCGATGCCCGCGGCGGCGAGGGTCTCCATGCTCTGCTTGTAGGCCGTCACGTGGTCGCGCCAGTCCCCGCTCTGCTTCTTGATGTCCTCGGACACCGGCAGGCTTTCGACCACCTCCCAGGCGAGACCCGAGGCGCTGCCATCGGCCCGCGTCGCGATCTCGCGCTGCCGCCGCGCGATATCGTCCGATGACCAGACCGCACCGGTCGGCAAATGGTGCAGCGCCGAGACCACACCCTCGACCCCGGCCTGCATCATCTCGTCGATGCCGACCCCGTCCTTTGGCCCGAACCAGCGCCACGTCTGCCGCATGATGGATCTCCTTCCCGTTGGACAGGAGCCTAGATCGCGATTCGAAAGTTTACAAGTATGCTAGTATGCTTTACCACGGAAACAGGTCTACAGAGAGTGCCATGCCAGCTTCCTCCCCCCTCGCCCTCGACGCTTCCGCCCCGGTCGGCCTTCAGCTCATCGCCAGCCTGCGCGAGCGTATCGTCACCGGCGAACTGCCCCCCGGCACCCGCCTGTCGGAGCAGGACATCGCCACCGGCTACGGCCTGTCGCGCCAGCCGGTGCGCGAGGCGTTCATCCGGCTCGCCGGGGAAAAGCTGCTAGAGGTGCGGCCGCAGCGCGGCACCTATGTGCGCAAGATCGACGTCTCGGAGGTCGAGGTCTCGCGCTTCGTCCGCGAGGCGGTCGAGGCCGACATCGCCCGCCTCGCGGCCCAAGGGGCCGATGCCGCCGACGTGGTGGAGCTGCGCCGCCAGGTGGCGGAACAGGCCGAGGCGGCGCGGGATGGAGGCCGAAGCTTCGTGCAACTCGACGAGCTGTTCCACCGCACATTGGCGAAGATCGCCGGGCGCGCGGGGGCCTGGGCGCATCTGCAGCCGATCAAGATGCACATGGACAGGGTGCGCCACCTGACCGCCGCCGAGTTCCCGCTCGACCGGCTGGTCGGCCAGCACCGCGCGATCGTCGAGGCCGTCGCCGCAAAGGACGCCGAGGCCGCCGAGACGGCGATCCGCACCCATCTGCGCGGCGTGCTCGACGACCTGCCCAAGATCGCCGAGGCGCATCCCGATTTCTTCATCGCCGACCCCGCGCAGTAGGCGCGGGGTCTTGGGCCGATCTGTCGGGGTCGAAGGGTGACCACACCGACAGGTGCCGCTATTCCTTAAGGGCGGCTGTCACCTCGATCTCCACGACGAATTCCAGTCGGGTGAAACCCGAAACGACCATCAGCGTAGAAGCCGGCAGCGCCGCGATGCCATTGAGCCATGCATCGCGCGCGGTCATGTATCCCTGCATATGGGCGCGGTCGGTGACATAGGCGTTGATGCGCAGCACGTCCTGCCGCCCGATCCCGGCTTCGGCGAGGATCGCGTCGATGTTGCCAAAACAGATCCGTGCCTGCGCCTCGGCCCCGTCCGGCACGTTCCCGTCGCGACGAAGGCCCAGCTGGCCCGAAGTGAGAAGCACACCGGCGGCCCGGCTCGCGGCACCATGGGCATAGCGGGCGAAGGGTGGCGCGAGCGCCGAAGGGGTCAGGCTCTGGATCATGTGGCGGTCTCCTGTGTTTGCGCCACGTTTGATCACATGCTCCACCCGCGCCAAAGCCCCGGGCCGGATAGCCGGTCGAAACGCGCGCGTCGTTTCGGCAAATCGCAGGCGAATGCCGAAATTTCATGCACGTGGAGCGAGAATGCGCCGCTATCGGTGACCCAGCGCTGGCATGGCCCCCCTCAGGGAGCAGAGTGCCCAAGACACTGATGGAGAACCCAGAATGTTCCGCTTCGGCCCCAAGACGCTGCCCCTCGCCCTCTTTTGCCTCACCGCCGGACCAGCCGCGGCGCAGGACCTCGTTCCCGTCAGCTTCGGGACCAATTGGGTGGCGCAAGCCGAGCATGGCGGCTTCTACCAATCCGTGGCCGACGGCACCTATGCCGAATGCGGCCTCGACGTCACCATCGTCCCGGGCGGGCCGCAGGTGAACAACCGCGCGCTGCTGCTCGCGGGACGTATCGACTACCACATGGGCGGCGATCTGTTGCAATCCTTCAACGCGGTGCACGAAGGCGTGCCGATCGTATCGGTCGCCGCGATGTTCCAGAAGCATCCGCAGGTAATCCTCGCCCATCCTGAGGCGGCCGAAACCTTCGAGGATCTCAAAGATCTGACGCTGTTGATCGGCGACAACGGCTACCAGTCCTATTACCAGTGGATGATCAACGCCTATGGCTTCACACCCGAGCAGCGGCAGCCCTACACCTTCAACCCCGCACCCTTCCTCGCCGATGCGAAGATGGGCATGCAGGGCTATCTCAGCTCCGAGCCCTACCTCGTCGAAAAGGAGGGCGGCTTCACGCCAAAGGTGTTCCTGATCGCGGATGCCGGTTTCTCGACCTATGCCACGCTGATCGAGACCATGGCCGACACGATCGAGACGCGCCCCGAACAGGTCGCCTGTTTCGTCGATGGCTCGATCAAGGGCTGGTACGCCTATCTGAACGGCGACAATTCCTCCGCGAACGAGATGATCCTCGCCGCCAATCCGGAGATGACGCGGGACAAGCTCGACTTTGCGGTCGACCGGCTAAAGGCCGAGGGCATCGTGATTTCAGGCGACGCGGAGACGCAAGGCATAGGCATCATCACCGATGCCACGGTCGAGGATTTCTACGACAAAATGGTCGAGGCCGGGGTGATCGAGGCCGGACTTGACTGGAAGGCCGCCTACACCACCGAATTCGTCGGCAAGGGCGTGAGCCTCGACGCGGCGGAGGGGCAGTGAACGACGCCGTCGCACTGACCCCCGCAGGCTGCGTAGCCGGGGCCCGGCCCGGCCTCGCAGAGCGACCGGAGCTGCTGCGGCTCGAACATGTCAAAAAGCGGTTCCGCGGCGGGGTCGAGGCGCTGCGCGACATGAACCTGACCGTGAACACGGGCGATTTCATGTCGTTGCTCGGCCCTTCGGGCTGCGGCAAATCCACGGCGCTGCGGCTCATCGCCGGGTTGATGCAGCCAAGCGCCGGGCGGATCGAGATGCTGTCGGGCAAGGGAGCGAAACATGGTCCAGATGTCGGCCCAGATATCGGCGTGGTGTTTCAGGAACCGACGCTGATGCCTTGGGCCCGGGTTGCCGAGAACGTCTGGCTGCCCTGGCGGCTGCAGGGACGCAGCTATGCCGACGCGCGCGACGATGTGCTCGAAGCGCTCAAGCTGGTCGGGCTCGAGAAATTCCAACGCGCCTTTCCGCGCGAGTTGTCGGGCGGTATGCGGATGCGCGTCTCGATCGCGCGGGCCCTCGTCACGAAACCACGGCTTCTACTGATGGACGAGCCCTTCGCCGCGCTGGACGAAATCACCCGGTTCCGGCTCAACAATGACCTGCTGGCGCTGCGTGAAGCGATCGGCTGCACGGTGATCTTCGTCACCCACTCCGTGTTCGAATCCGTGTTCCTGTCGGATCGTATCGTCGTCATGGGCGCACGCCCGGGCCGGGTAATCCGGGAGCTTGAGGTCGATGCGCCCTATCCGCGCGACGAGGCCTTCCGCACCTCTGCAACCTATGCCGCGCATTGCCGCGAAGCCTCGGATGCGCTGCACCACGCCATGGGAGAGGCGGCATGACCGAAGCCCATTACGAAGCTGGCTTCGATGGGCCGGCACGACGGGAAATCGAAGATGCCGAGGAGGTGGCGCGCGCCCGCCGCACCCGGATCACCAGGATCGCCCGCTGGACCCTGCCTTCGCTGGTGCTGATCCTCTCGGTGCTGGCATGGCATCTCTATGTCACCTTGGCCGAGGTGCCGCATTACATCCTGCCCGGCCCGCTCCTCGTGATCGAGACCATGATCGCGGACTGGCCGACGCTGTGGCCGGCGATGCAGGCGACCGCCAAGCTGACGCTTCTGGCGCTCGTTTTCGCGGTGGCGGGCGGCGTCGGGCTCGCCGTCGCCTTCACGCAGTCGCGCTGGGTCGAGATGTCGTTCTTTCCCTACGCCGTGATATTGCAGGTGACGCCGGTGATCGCCGTCGCGCCGCTGTTGCAGATCTATGTCGAGTCCGCGTTCCTCGCGGCGCTGCTCTGCGCGTGGATCGTGGCGTTCTTTCCGATCCTGTCGAACACGACGACCGGGCTGAAATCGGCGGACCACAATCTTCAGGACCTGTTCACCATCTACGGCGCGACGCGCTGGCAGCGGCTGCGCCACCTCTCGGGTCCGTCGGCCCTGCCCTATTTCCTCGGCGGGTTGAAGGTCGCGGGCGGCCTCGCGCTGATCGGCGCCGTGGTGGCCGAATTCGTGATCGGCCGGGCGGGCACCGGTCTCGGCCTCGCCTCGACCCTGCTCGAAGCCTCCTACCGCTTCAACTTCGGCCGCCTTTACGCCGCGCTCATTCTGATCTCGATCATGGGCGTCGCGATCTTCGCGGTGATGAGCCTGGTCAGCCACCTCGCGCTGTTCCGCTGGCACGAAAGCGCGCTGAAACGAGAATGACGATGTATTTCAAAGCATTCCCCGAGGGGCCGCTGACCCTTCGCAACGTGACCGTGCCTGCCTGCCTGCTGGGCGGCGGTGATGGTGGCGGCGACCTGATCCGCACCGACATCGGCATCGATACAGGCCGCGTGACCCCCCCCGGTGGCACGCCGGTCGAGATGGGCGGCGCGATGCTGCTGCCCTGTTTCACCGACATGCACACCCATCTCGACAAGGGCCACATCTGGCCCCGCGCCGCGAACCCCGATGGCAGCTTTGCGGGCGCGCTCGCCACCGTGGGCCAAGACCGCGCTGCGCGTTGGTCGGCCGAAGACGTGTATCGCCGCGCCGATTTCGCGCTGCGCTGCGCGCATGCGCATGGCACACGGGCGATCCGCACCCATCTCGACAGCCTGTCGCCGCAGGACGACATCTCGTGGCCGGTCTTCGAGCGGCTGCGCGAGGACTGGGCCGGGCGGATCGACCTTCAGGCCGCGAGTCTCGCGGGATGCGACAGCGTCGATCTGCGCGGAAGCTATCGCCATACCGCGGATCTGGTCGCGCGGGCGGGCGGGGTCTTGGGTCTCGTCACCTACCCGGTGGAAGATCTGCGCGACCGGCTGCGTGCCTTCTTCGACCTTGCCGGCACCTGCGGCCTGCCGGTCGATTTCCATGTCGACGAAACGATGGACCCCGATGCCGAGACGCTGCGCCTGATCGCCGAAACGGTGATCGAGACCGGTTTCGACGCGCCGGTGGTCGTCGGTCATTGCTGCTCGCTCTCGACCCAAGACGAGGCGCGCGCCATGGCGACGCTCGACCTCGTGGCGCGCGCCGGGCTGGGGGCGGTCAGCCTGCCGATGTGCAACCTCTATCTGCAGGACCGGCAGGCCGGGCGCACGCCGCGCCGACGCGGAGTGACCTTGGTGCATGAAATGAAGGCGCGCGGCATCCGGGTCGCCTTCGCCAGCGACAACACCCGCGACCCGTTCTACGCCTACGGCGATCTCGACATGCTCGAGGTGCTGCGCGAGGCCACGCGCATCGCCCATCTCGACCATTCCGACCCCGACTGGGCGCGCGCGGTGACGACCACCCCCGCCGAGATCTGCGGCTTCGCGCAGGCCCGGCTCGCGGTCGGCGATCCGGCCGATCTGGTGATCTTCCGCGCCCGCGACTGGACCGAGCTTTTCGCCCGCCCGCAATCCGACCGCATCGTGCTGCGCGCCGGACGCGCCATCGACCGAACCCTGCCCGATCACGCCGAACTCGACGACCTGATGGAGACCGCATGACCCCCGATATCGCCGCCGTGAAAGCGGCCCTTGCCCATCTCGACATCGAGGAACGCGACACCGCGATCCGCTCCGCAAGCCGCGACTTCTTCTGGTATTCGCCGGTGCTCAAGCCCCGGCTCGACCATGTCCGAGCCGATTTCGTGGTCCGCCCCCGCTCCGAGGCCGAGGTGATCGAGGTGCTGCGCGTCTGCCACGCGCATGACGTGCCGGTCACCACCCGCGGCGCGGGCACCGGCAATTACGGTCAGGCGATGCCGCTCGCCGGTGGCTGCGTCCTGCACCTCAAGCACATGGACAAGGTGGGCGAAATCGCGCCCGGACGGGTGATCTGCGAGCCGGGCGTGCTGCTCAAGGATCTCGATGCGGCGTGCCGCGCCCATTCGGGACAGGAGCTGCGGATGTTCTCCTCAACCTGGGCCACGGCAACGATCGGCGGCTTCGTCGCGGGCGGTTCGGGCGGCGTGGGCTCGGTCCGCTGGGGCAGCCTGCGCGATCTGGGCAACATCATCCGGCTGCGGGTCGTCACCATGGAGGCCGAGCCACGGGTGCTGGAATTCCGTGGCGAGGAGCTGGCCCGCGTCAGCCATGCCTACGGCACCAATGGCATCATCACCGAACTTGAGATGCCGCTCGCCCCGGCGCATGATTGGGTCGACCTCTTGGTGGATTTCGACGATTTCGACGCCGCAATGGGCTTTGCCGACGATCTGGCCAACGAGGACGGCCTGCTGATCAAGCTGGCCAGCGTTTACGAGGCCCCGATCGCGCATGCGTATTTCGCGCGGATCAAGCCGCATGTGACGCCGGACAGCAACCTCGTCGGGCTGATGGTTGCGCCGCATGCGATGGACGGCTTCCTGACCTTCCTCGGACGCAGGCCCGAAGGGCGGCTGATCTGGCGCTCGGACGCGCCTGACTGGGACCGCGCGCCGGGGCAGGTCTTCGAATATGGCTGGAACCACACCACGCTGCGCGCGCTCAAGGTCGATCCCGCCATCACCTATCTGCAGGTCCGCTACGCCTTTCCCGAACACCGTGTGCTGGTGCGCGCCATGCGCGAGGAGTTCGCGCCCGAAGTGCTGCAGCATCTCGAAGTGATCCGCGAGAACGGCAAGGTGAGCCTCGCCGGTCTGAGCCTCGTGCGCTTTACCACCGAGGCGCGGCTCGACGAGATCATCCGCCGCCACGAAGAGGCCGGGGCACTGGTCTTCAATCCGCATCGCTACACGCTCGAGGAGGGCGGGCGGCAAAAGGCCGATCCGCGCCAGCTCGATTTCAAGCGCGAGGCCGATCCCAAGGGCCTGCTTAACCCCGGCAAGATGATCGCCTGGGACGATCCCGATTGGAGCTATGACGCCATCTATGCCTGGCCGGGCCTGCGCGCCTCGTGACCCGCCCTGTCCGACATGTCGGCGGCCCCGACCGGATGCGATGCATCGCGCTTTGCGACACGAACCGTTACGACGCGACGGTGCGCGCGCCGCATCCGCCGCGGCTGCGGCGCGAAATGAGGGCACGGTGATGCGCGCGCTCATCATCCACTGTCACCCGCGCGAGGAGAGCTACACCGCCGCCGTGCGCGACACGGTAATGGACCGGCTCGCCGCGCGCGGTGTCGAGGCGCGCTTGATCGACCTTCATGCCGAAGGCTTCGATCCGGTCCTTTCGGCCACGGCCCATGCCGATTATCTCGACCTTTCGGTCAACCAGCGCGGGTTGGAAGAGCATATCGCGGCGCTTGAATGGTGCGATACGCTGATCTTCACCTATCCGACCTGGTGGTACGGATTGCCCGCCATGCTCAAGGGCTGGCTCGACCGGGTGCTGCTGCCCGGCGTCGCGTTCGAGATGCCGACCGAGACGGGCGGCGACATCCGCCCCGGCCTCACAAACGTCACCCGGATCATGGTCTTCACCACCTGCGGCGCGAGCCGGTGGCTCACCGCGCTGGTGGGCGCGCCGGGCCGTCGCACCCTGACGCGCGGGCTGCGGCTCATCTGCGCGCGGCGATGCCGGACCGATGTGGTGGCGCATTACCTGATGGACAGCGCAACACCCGACAGCCGCGCCGCGCACCTGTCCCGCGTCGCGGCCCGGATGGACCGGGTCCTGCGCCGCGCCACGCCAATGAAACGAGGAGCCGCGACATGACCCGCCCCCTGGACTGGGCCGCGCGCCGCGCCCCGGATTTCGCCACAATCGACCCCGAACGCGCCATCGCCATCCTGCCCACCGCCGCGATCGAACAGCACGGCCCGCATCTTCCGGTGGGCACCGACCTGATGATCGCCGATGGCATGCTCGGGCGGCTGCGCGCGAGCTGCCCCGACGATCTCGATATCGCGATCCTGCCGGTGATGGCGGTAGGCAAATCGAACGAGCATCTCTGGGCGCGCGGCACGCTGACGCTCTCGGCCAGCACGGCGCTGGACGCCTGGACCGAGATCGGCCTGTCGGTCGCGCGCGCAGGTTACCGCAAGATCGTCATCGTCAACAGCCATGGCGGCAATCTCGACCTCGTCTCGATCCTCTCGCGCGAGCTGCGCGTGCGCGCCGCGATGCTGGCGGTCAAATGCCAATGGGGGAGCTTCGGCCATCCGGCGGGGATGTTCGACGAGGACGAACTGCGCTTCGGCATCCATGGCGGCGATGTAGAGACCTCGCTGATGCTCGAATTCCACCCCGAACTGGTGGATATGGGCCTCGCCGCGCGCTTCGAGTCGCAGGCGCGGGAGATGGCGGTCCCGCCCGTCGGGCCGATCAGCTGGGGCTGGATCTCCTCCGATCTCAACCCCGATGGCACGGTGGGCGACGCCAGCGCCGCCACCGCCGATAAGGGTCGCGCCACGACACGGCATCAGGTCGCGGGCCTGATCGACCTGCTGCGCGACGTGGCCGCCGCCCCGCTTCCGATCGCGCCCGCGGGCATCGACCCCCGCCCCTAGGATCAGAGCACGAATTTCGCTCGTGACCACCAATCGGGTCGCGGTCTCAGCACTCCGGCAGGTTGACGGCGATGCCGCCGGTGGATGTTTCCTTGTACTTCGTGCTCATGTCGCGGCCGGTCTCCAGCATCACCTTGATGCAGTTGTCGAGCGGCATGAAATGCGTGCCGTCGCCGCGCAGCGCCAGCGCCGCCGCCGAGACCGCCTTGATCGCGCCAAGCGCGTTGCGCTCGATGCAGGGCACTTGCACGAGGCCGCCCGCCGGGTCGCAGGTCATGCCCAAGTGATGCTCGAGCGCGATCTCGGCCGCGTTCTCGATCTGCGCGTTGCTCCCGCCCATCGCCGCCGCGAGCCCCGCCGCCGCCATCGCCGCCGCCGAGCCGACCTCGCCCTGGCAGCCCACCTCGGCGCCCGAGATCGAGGCGTTGGTCTTGATGATCCCGCCGATCGCGGCGGCGGTGAGAAGAAAGTCGCGGCGGCGCGCGTCGCTCACCCCGTCGCAATGATCGAGCCAGTAGCGCAGCACCGCCGGCACCGTGCCCGCCGCCCCGTTGGTCGGGGCGGTGACGACGCGGCCGCCCGCGGCGTTCTCCTCGTTCACCGCCATGGCATAGACGCTCATCCATTCGTTCGCAACATGCGGCGACGGGCGGTTGCTTTGCCGTTCGGCCAGAAGGGCCGCGTGGATCGCACGGGCGCGGCGCTTGACCTTGAGGCCGCCGGGCAGGACGCCCTCCTGCGTCAGCCCCCGGTCGATGCAGGCGTTCATCGTCTCCGACAGCGCGTCGAGCTGCGCATCGAGGGCCGCCGTGCCGCGCGCCGCCTCGTTGGCGCGCTTCATCGCCGCGATGGTCAGGCCCGACCGCGCGCCCATCTCCAGCATCTCGCGCGCGGTGCGAAACGGATAGGGGACATGCGACGGCTCGGCCCCGTCCTTGGGCGCGTCGCGCGCGGCCACCATCTCGGCCTCGGTCTGCACGAAACCGCCGCCGACCGAGTAATAGGTGGTGGTCAGGAACGGGTTCCCAAGCCGGTCGAAGGCGCGAAAGATCATGCCATTGGCATGAAGCGGCAGCGCCGGGCCGTAATCGAACGTCAGATCGGCCTCGGGATCGAAGCCGAGCGGCGGCAGGGCCTCATGCCGCAGCGCCCGGCTCTCGCGCAGCTTTGCGATCATCGCCTCGGCGGCCTCGGGGTCGAGGGTTTCGGGGCGCTGTCCCAAAAGCCCGAGGATCACCGCGCGGTCGGTGGCGTGGCCCTTGCCGGTGAAGGCGAGGCTGCCATGCAGCGACACCCGGATCGAGGCCACCTCGCCCGCGCCGGGGATGCGCTCGGCCCCGCCGCGCAGATCGTCGAGAAACCGCGCGGCGGCGACCATCGGCCCCATCGTGTGCGACGAGGACGGCCCAATGCCGCGCTTGAAGATCTCGAACACCGAAACGAACATCCGGATCCCTCCCGAACGGGGGCCAAGGTCGCGGCCCGGCCGATGCCGGGCGGTTCAGAACCCGGCGGCGATCTCCGCGCGCCCGGTTTCCAAAAGCGCGCGGACATGCGGCGCGAAGCTGCGCCAGACATCGAGGCGGAAGGCGTTCTCACCGTCGCGCCACAGCACCACCTGCGCGGTGTCGAACACCGTGCGCATGGCCCGCCCCGGCGCCAGACGGTCGAGATCGCGCGGGCAGGCGATGGACAAGAGCTCCCGCGCCGCCGGGCCGCTGACCACATAGCTGATCTCGCGGTCCGAGATTTCGACCAGCGCGTGCGGCGCGGACGCATAGGCCGCCGCCCCGGCCTCGACGATGGCGTCGCGCTCGGCTTCGGGCGCGTGGATCAGCCATTCGTCCGGGCCGAGGCACAGCGCCGTGCGGTCGCCGGCCCGCGCCGTCCGACCGACCGCGCCAGGCAGCTCGAGCCCGAGCGCCCGGCCCAGCGTCGCCGCGTTCGCGCCGCGCACCCTGAGCGAGAACCGCGCCACCGGGGCCAGCTCCTCGATCCGCAGAGGCCCGGCGGCATCGGCGGTCGTGTCGGTCGCCCGGAAATCATGCGTCTGGTGGGTCATGTCCTGCCCTTTCACAGCTTCAGCCGGTCGCCATCGGGATCGTAGAAGGCGGTCGAGGTGATCTTGGCCCGCACCACGCCGCCCGGCATCGGCACATGCACCGTCTCGCCCTCGCGCTCGTGCCCGCCCTCGATCAGCGCCATGGCGATGGAGCGGCCCAGCGTGGCGCTATGATAGGACGAGGTGACGTGCCCCACCATCTTCATCGGCAGGGGCTGATCCGGGTCGAGCACGATCTGCGCGCCCTCCTCCAGCTTCACCTTGCCGTCCTCGGTCATCAGGCCGACGAGCTGGCGGCGCCCCTTGGCCACGAGGTCGGGCCGCGCGAGGCTGCGCTTGCCGACGAAATCGGGCTTCTTCTTCCCGATCGCCCAGCCGAGATTCGCGTCCTCGGGGGCCACCGTGCCGTCGGTGTCCTGCCCGATGATGATGAAGCCCTTTTCGGCACGCAACACGTGCATGGTCTCGGTGCCGTAGGGGGTGATGCCATGCGGCTCGCCCGCCTCCATCAGCGCTTCCCACAGCGTGCGCCCATGCCGCGCCGACACGTTGATCTCGAAGCCCAGCTCGCCGGTGAAGCTCAGCCGGAACAGCCGGACGGGGAAGCCCGCCACCCGGCACTCGGCCACCGACATGTGCGGCATCGCCTCGGCCGAGATGTCGACGCCCTCGACCAGCCCTTCGAGCACGCGCCGCGCGTTCGGACCGTTGAGCGCCACGGTCGCCCATTGCTCGGTGGTGGAGGTGAGCCAGACGTCGAGATCGGGCCACTCGGTCTGGAGGTAGTCCTCCATCATGTTCAGCACCCGTGGCGCGCCGCCCGTGGTGGTGGTGACGTGGAACAGGTCGTCGGACAGCCGCCCGATCACCCCGTCATCGCGGATATAGCCGTCCTCGCCCAACAGCACGGCATAGCGGCAGCGCCCCGGCGCGAGCTTGGTCCACGGGTTGGTGTACATCCGGTTCATGAATTCGACCGCGTCGGGCCCCGCCACCTCGATCTTGCCCAGCGTCGAGGCATCGAAGATGCCGGCCGAGGCGCGGGTCGCGAGGCATTCGCGCACCACCGCCGCCTCCATGTCCTCGCCCGCCTGCGGAAAATACCACGCCCGCCGCCAGAGCGAGACCGGCTCAAACACCGCGCCATTCGCCTCGGCCCAAGGGTCGATCGGCGTGCGCCGCGTCACCTCGAAGGTGGCGCCCCGGTGATAGCCCGCAAACGCGCCGAAGGTCGTCGGCGTATAGGGCGGGCGGAAGGTCGTCAGCCCGACCTCGGGCGGGGGTTTGCCCACCGCGTCGGCGGCGATCATCAACCCGTTGATGTTCGACATCTTGCCCTGATCGGTCGCCATGCCGTTGGTGGTGTAGCGTTTGACATGCTCGATCGAGCGCATGCCCTCGCGCACCGCGAGGCGGATGTCCTTGGCCGTCACGTCGTTCTGGAAATCGATGAAGGCGCGCACGCGGGACGAGCGGCGATCCGTCGGCAGCTCCTTGTGGCTTTCGCCCGTCCCGGCCCGGTCCTGCGCCACGGCAATATCCGACGCCTGCGCCTCCTTGCCCAGTGCCCGCGCCGCCTCGGCCCCCACCGCCGCGCCGTCCGACAGCGCCGCGCCATAACCCCAAAGCCCGCGCCCCGCGCCCGCGATGTGGCAGTCCTCGGTCATGCGGCCGGGCAGGAAGGTGCGGCTCTCCTCGTCCCACGCAAGGCTGCCCTTGGTGTGCGAGAAGAGATGCAGCGACGGGGTCCAGCCGCCCGACATCAGCAGGCAGTCGCAATGGATCATCCGCGGATCGCCGACCGCGCCGCCCTGCACCGGGTTCACCGTCACCGAGGCGATGCGCAACCGGCCGCGCGTTTCGGTGACGGTGTGGCGCGGCAGCACCTCGATCCCGCGCAGCCGCGCCTCGGCGCGCAGATCCTCGCGCGGGGTGGCCCGCGTATCGACGATGGCGACGATCTTGGTGCCCGCCGCCGCGAGGTCGAACGCCGTGAAATACGCGCTGTCATGCGAGGTGACGATCACCGCGCGATCGCCGACGCGCACGCCCCAGCGGTGCAGATAGCTCTGCGCCGCGCCCGCCAGCATCACGCCGGGCCGGTCGTTGCCATGAAACACCAGCGGCTTTTCCAAGGCACCCTGCGCCAGCACCACCCGCGCCGCCCGCACCCGCCACATCCGCTCACGCGGAGCGTTCGCGGGGAGGGTGTCGAGGTGGTCGGTGAGCTTTTCGCACAGCCCCACCATGTTCTGGTGGTAATAGCCGATCGCGGTGGTGCGAGTCATCAGCCGCACGCCAAGCCGCGCCAACTCGGCCCGCGTCGCCTCCAGCCAGTCCCAGGCCCCCTGCCCGTCGATCTCCACGCCGGGATCCGACAGCAGCGCCCCGCCCAATTCCGGGTTCTCGTCCACCAGCGTCACGCGCACACCGGCATGGGCCGCCTCCAGCGCCGCCATCAGCCCCGAGGGCCCGGCGCCCACGACGAGCAGGTCGGTGTGCAGATAGCGCGAGGCGTAGATGTCGGGGTCTTCCGCGACCGGCGGCTTGCCCAGACCCGCGGCGCGGCGGATCACCGGCTCGTAGAGCTTGTCCCAGAAGCTGCGCGGCCACATGAAGGTCTTGTAATAGAACCCCGCCGAGAAGAACGGGTGCAGCCCGTCATTCACCGCGCCGAAATCGAACGACAGCGAGCCGAGCCGGTTCTGGCTCTCGGCAACCAGCCCCTCGCGCAGCTCCTGCACTGTGGCGCGGGTGTTCGGCTCGAACCGGCCCCCCGTCTCACCGGCCCCGCGCGAGGTGCCGATGAGCGCGTTGGGCTCGGCGGAATCGGCCGTCACCGGCCCGCGCGGGCGGTGATACTTGAACGACCGACCCATCAGGTGGACGCCATGCGCCAAGAGCGCCGAGGCCACCGTGTCGCCGCGCAAACCGACAAAGGATTTGCCGTCGAAGCGGAAGGTCACCGTTTCGGCGTGGTTCACCCGGCCCTTGCCGGGGATGCGATACCGGCTCATTGCGCGACCTCCAGCTTTGACAGATCGGGGCGCGGCTCGCCCGCCTTGTAGGTCATGAGGAACCGGTCGCTCACCGTGTCGCGCACCGCGTTGAAGAAGCGCGCGCAGCCATGGATATGACGCCAGCGTTCGAAATGCGGCCCCTTGGGGTTGGAGCGGATGAACAGGAAATCGCGCCATTCCTCGTCCGACATCGCCGAGGGATCGAGGGGCCGCGCGATATGCGCCTCGCCCGCATAGGCGAACTCGAGCTCGGGCAGGGTCTCGTCGCAATAGGGGCAATGGATCAGCAGCATTCTCTCACCTCAATGCGCGACGGCGGCGGCGGCCGCCTCGTCGATCAGCCGCCCCGTGCGGAAACGGTCCAGCGTGAAGGCGGCGTTCAAGCTGTGCGGCTCGCCCGTCGCCACCGTGTGCGCCAGCACATGCGCGGCCCCCGGCGTCGCCTTGAACCCGCCCGTGCCCCAGCCGCAATTGACGAAGAGGTTCGGCACCGGCGTCTTGCCGATGATCGCCGAGCGATCCGGCGTCACATCCACCGTGCCGCCCCATTTCCTGAGCATCCGCATCCGGTTGAAGATCGGGAAGATCTCGCAGATCGCCGCCACCGTGTGCTCGATCAAAGGCAGCCCGCCGCGCTGGCTGTACGAGGTGTATTGATCCGTGCCCGAGCCGATCACCAGCTCGCCCTTGTCGGACTGGCTGATATAGGCGTGCACCGTGTTCGACATCACCACGCAGGGAAACACCGGCTTGATCGGCTCCGAGACCAGCGCCTGCAGCGGGAAGCTTTCGAGCGGCATCCGCACGCCCGCGCTCTCCATCACCACGCTCGTATGCCCGGCGGCCGACACCGCGACCTTCTTCGCGCCGATGAAGCCGCGGGCGGTGTCCACCCCGGTCACCGCCCCGTCGGGGCCCCGCCGGATCGCGATCACCGGGCAGTTCTGGATGATATCGACGCCCCGCGCCGCCGCCGCCCGCGCATAGCCCCAGGCCACCGCGTCGTGCCGCGCGGTCCCGGCGCGCATCTGCAGCGCCGCGCCCATCACCGGGTAGCGCGCATCCGCGCGGATGTTGAGCGGCGGGCAGAATTCCTTGGCCTCCTCGGCCGAAAGCCAGCGGTTGTCGACGCCGTTCAGCCGGTTGGAATGCACGTGCCGCTGGAAGGACTGCACGTCATGGACATTGTGCGCCAGCATCATCACGCCGCGCCGCGAGAACATGACGTTGTAATTCAGGTCCTGGCTCAGCCCGTCCCACAGATCGAGCGCGTGGTCGTAGAGCCGCGCGCTCTCGTCATAGAGATAGTTCGAGCGGATGATCGTCGTGTTGCGCCCGGTGTTGCCGCCGCCGAGCCAGCCGCGATCGATCACCGCGACATTGGTGATGCCGTGCTCGCGAGCGAGGTAATAGGCCGCACCCAACCCGTGCCCGCCCGCGCCGACGATGATGACGTCGTATTCCTTCTTGGGCTGCGCATCGGGCCACTGCTCGCGCCAGCCGGTGTGACCGGTGAGCGCGTTCTTCACGACGGCGAAGGCGGAAAAGCGGGTCATGGCGCGGTCCTCGGGCCGGGAAACATCCTTGGGGTCCACAATGCCACGAAATCCGCCCGAGCCTCTGGATGAATGCGCCATTTCGGCGTTACGATTGCGACATGACCCCTACCCCCGCCCCACGTCCCCGCCTGCGCGTCGGCTTCCTGCTGGCGCGGCGCTTCACGCTTTCGGCCTTTGCCAATTTCGTCGATGTTCTGCGCCTCGCCGCGGATGAGGGCGACCGCTCGCGCCCGATCCTGTGCAGCTGGCAGGTGATCGCCCAAGACAGCGCGCCGGTCCGCTCGAGCTGCGGCGTCTCGGTCGGCCCCGAGGAAAAGCTCGGCGATCCTTCGCGCTTCGACTACATCGTGGTGATCGGCGGGCTGATCGACGAGGGCGGCCTGCCGCCCGAGGAGATCGCGTTTTTGCGCCGCGCCGCCACCGCCCGCGTGCCGCTCATCGGCGTGTGCACCGGGGCCTTCATCTTGCACCGCGCCGGGCTGATGCAGGGCTACCGCTGCTGCGTGAGCTGGTTTCACCACGATGATTTTCTCGAACAGTTCGACGGTCTCGTCCCGGTCTCGGACCGGGTCTTCGTCGAGGACCGCGACCGGCTCACCTGCTCGGGGGGGGCCAGCTCGGCGCATCTCGCGGCACATCTGGTCGATCGGCATGTCGGGCGGGCGGCGGCGCGCAAGAGCCTGCACATCATGATCATCGACGAGGCGATGGCCGCCGACGATCCGCAGCCGGGCCTGCCGCTCGACCTCAAGACCCGCGACCCGCTGGTGCGGCGCGCGCTGCTGCACATGCAGCAAAATCTCGACGCCGCCCCCGGCGTGGGCGAGATCGCCGCGCGGCTCGGCGTCAGCCGCCGCAAGCTCGAGCGGCACATGCGCGAGGCGCTGGGGCTGAGCCCGGCGGCGGCCTTTCTCAAGGTCCGCCTCGCCCATGCGCGCTTCCTGCTCGCTCGCCCGGGTCACAGCGTCACCCGCATCGCCGCCGAGGCCGGCTTTTGCGACGTGTCGCACCTGATCCGCGTGTTCCGCCAGCACGAGGGCACGACGCCCGAAGCCTGGCGACAGGCCAACGCGGCGCAGCGCGCGCCGGTCTGACGACGGGCCCCCGTCTCGGCCCCCTATCGCGCGTCAGCCCCCGGAGCCTTGCCGCGCCGCCCGGCTGTGGCGATAGTTGCGGAGGAGCCAGACCAGCCCGCCAAGGGTCACGGCCCCCGCCATCACCACCCCGACCGAGCTGCTGATCATCGACGCGATGTCGTCGATCCGATCCGCGAAAACAAAGCCGAGCCACGCATAGCCCATGCTCCACAAGAGTCCGCCCGCGAGCGCGGTCAGCGTGAAGCCCCTCCATGACAGGCCCAAGCCCCCCGAGATATAGGCGACATAGGGGCCAAGCGGGCTGAACACGGTGCGCGACAAAAACACCGCCGCCAATCCGCGCCGCTCCACCAGCCTCTTGGCGCGGCCCAGCACGGCGGCGGTCCCGGACCGGCTTTCGAACCGCGCGATCAGCGGCGCGCCCGCGCGGCGCGCGGTCCAGAAGGCGATCTGGTCGCCCACCGCGAACCCCAGATAGGCAAAACCCACGAGCTGCCACAGCGCGAAGTCATCCGCGGCGGCAAAGCCGCCCGCCACCATGACCATCATCGAGGACGGCACCGGAAGCGCGAGGGCCGACAGGGTCACGCTGACGAGGATCAGCCACAGCCCGTAGGTCGGGATCAGCGCGAGGAAAGCGTCGGTCATCGGCCCCTCCGCGCCCGAAGCTCCCGCTGGGCCTCTTCCACCATGGCCTGAAACTCGGGCAGCGTCATTCCGGTGTCGCGCAGCGCCTGCCCGACAGAACGCGGCACAGCCTCCCTCGGCGTATCGCCGTCATGGCCGATGAGCTCGAACAGGATCGGCCGGGGCAGCCCCCAAGATCGCTCGACATAACGCAGCGACATCCACGGCTCGACCGGGCGGTCCCGATGGGCGGGGTCGGCAAAATAGACGGCCTCGGCCAGAAAATCCACGGCAAAGACCAGAGCGGCCACCAGCGCGACCAGCGTGATCAGTCCGAGAAGGCGGTGCCTGCGCCAGACAAAGCCGATGAAATCCGTCATCCGAAACGTCCCTGTCCGGCCCCGCGCGCCAGCCTATCCCGTTTCGCTCGGCTTGCCAAAGCGCATGCCCCCCCGCCCCGCGGGGGGGGGGGGACCGGAAGGGAGCGGCGTCAGCGCAGGTCTTCGGGCAGCAGCGCCTCGGGCATGTTCTGATAGCTCACCGGGCGCAGCCAGCGGCGGATCGCCAGCGTGCCGACCGAGGTGGCACCGAAATTGGTCGAGGCCGGGTAAGGCCCGCCATGCACCATCGCCTCCGCCACTTCAACGCCCGTGGGATAGCCGTTGACGAGGATGCGCCCGACCTTGCGCTCCAGCACCGGCACGAGGGTTCGGGCCAGATCGGTGTCGCCCTCCTCCATCTGCAGCGTCGCGGTGAGCTGACCGTGCAGCCCCGCCGCCACGCGCGGCATGTCCGACGCGTCGGGCAGCCGCACCACGATGCCGAGGGGCCCGAACACCTCGTCGGCCAACTCCTCGTTCGCCTCCCATGCGGCAAGATCGGTCTCGATCAGCCATGGCGTCGCGTTGCGCCCCTCGCAGGCCTGGCCAAAGCTCTTGCCAGCGGTCCGGGCCATGCGCTCGGCGCCCTCGTGGAACGCCTTGGCGATCCCATCGGTCAGCATCACCTGCGGCGCGCCCGCGCCCATCGCCTCGGTGGCGGCGGCGACCATCGCCTCGGCCTGCGGCCCTTCGGTCACGAAGACGACGCCGGGATTGGTGCAGAACTGCCCTGCCCCCATGCTCAGCGACGCGGCCCAGTCGCGACCGATCGCCTCGGCGCGGCTCTCCATCGCGCCGGGCAGGCAGAACATCGGGTTGATCGAGCCCAGTTCTCCGAAGAAGGGGATCGGCTCGGGCCGCGCGGCGCACAGGTCGTAAAGCGCGCGCCCGCCCTTGAGCGAACCGGTGAAACCCACCGCCTTGATCAGCGGATGCTCGACCAGCGCCCGCCCGACCTCGAGCCCGCCATCATGCACCATCGAGAAAACCCCGCCCGGCAGGCCGGAGGCCGCGACCGCCGCGGCGGTCGCCTCAGCCACGATCTGGCTGGTGCCCGGATGGCCGGGATGGCCCTTCACGACCACCGGGCAACCGGCGGCCAGCGCCGAGGCCGTGTCGCCCCCCGCCACCGAAAAGGCGAGCGGGAAGTTCGACGCGCCGAACACGCCCACCGGGCCGATGGGGCGCTGGATCATTCGCAGGTCCGGGCGCGGCAGCGGCGCGCGGTCGGGCAGCGCGGTGTCGTGGCGGCGATCAAGATAGGCGCCGTCGCGGATGTGCTCTGCAAAGAGCCTGAGCTGGCCGCAGGTCCGGCCGCGCTCGCCATTGAGCCGCGCCTCCGGCAGGCCGGTCTCGGCGGTGCCGATGGCGGTGATCTCCGCGCCGCGCGCTTCGATCTCGTCGGCGATCTTCTCCAACAGCGCGGCGCGCGCCTCGCGCGTGGTGGCGGCGAAGGCGGCAAAGGCGTCCTCGGCGGCGCGCACCGCGCGGTCGATCAGCGCGGACGTGCCGAGGGGATAGTCGCGCGGCTCTCCCGTGGCGGGCGAGGAGGCGAAGCTCTCGCCGCCCGTGACGGTTTCACCCGCGATGAAATGGGCTCCGGTCATGTCGTCTCCTTGTCGAATTCGAACGGGGCGACGGTGATCCGCCGCCCGAGCGTCATGGCATCGGCCACGTGGATCATCGGGGCGAGATCGACCTCGCTCTCCCGGTTCGCGACCAGCTGTGCCATGCGGGCGTAAAGCGACGGGTATTCGCCCGGATGGTCAAGCAGCTTCTGCTCGGCCCCGTCCACCTCGATCCGCGCGCCGCCGTCGCGCAGCGCGATCGACCCCTTGTTGGTCTCGATCTCGATGTCCCAGGTCTGCGGCCCCTCCTGCCGCCAGTCGAACACCGCGCCGACATTGCCGGTGAACTCCAGACGCGCCGCGATCGGCGTGTCGCGGTTCTCGGGAAACTCCAGCTCGGCCGAGACGAGATGCACAGGCTCTGGCAGGATCTCGGTCAGGATCGACAGCGCGTTGATGCCCGGATCGAACACCCCCATGCCGCCGGGTGCGAAGACCCACTCCTGACCGGGGTGCCATTTGCGCACGTCTTCCTTCCAGGTGATGCGCAGGCTCTGCACCACCCGCTCGACCAGCCGCGATTTCGCCGCCGCCACCCCTGCCGCCATGCGGCTGTGCCACGTGGCATAGAGCGTGACGCCCTGTTTCGCCGCCAGCCGCTCAAGCTCATGCACCTCGGCCAAGGTCTGGCCCGGGGGCTTTTCGAGCATCACGTGCCGTCGCGCCAGAAGCGCCTTCTTCGCGTAGTCGAAGCGCGGCTGCGGCGGCAGGCAGAGCGAAACCACCTCGATGTCGGGGCGCGCAGTGAGGAAGGCGTCGAAATCATCATGCGCCTCGACGCCCTCGATCGCGCCCGACCGGCTCACCGTCGCGGCAAGATCCCAGTCGTCGCTGGCTTGCAGGGCGGGGAGGTGTTGGTCGCGGGCGATCTTGCCGATGCCGACGAGGGCGATTTTGCGGGACGTGGTGCCGTAAGCCATCAATGGCTCTCCTTTCCGACCGCGTTGCCGCGGCAGCCAACGAGAAAGTCGAAATCGGCCCCGGTTTCAGGCCCCATCACCCGCTCGTGGTAGAGGCTGGCATAGCCCGAGGCCGGGGCCTTGGTGTGCGGTGTCCAATCCGCGAGACGCGTCGCCAGTTCCTCGTCCGAGATATCGAGATGCAGCCGCCGCGCCGCCACGTCGAGCTCGATCATGTCGCCCGAGCGCACCACCGCCAGCGGCCCGCCGCGCGCCGCCTCGGGCGAAGTGTGCAGCACCACCGTCCCGTAGGCCGTGCCCGACATGCGCGCGTCGGAGATTCGCACCATGTCGGTGATCCCCTTGCGCAGGATCTTCGGCGGCAGTCCCATGTTGCCGACCTCGGCCATGCCCGGATAGCCGCGCGGGCCGCAGTTCTTGAGCACCATCACGCACGCCTCGTCGATGTCGAGATCCTCGTCATCGATGCGCGCCTTGTAGTCGTCGATGTCCTCGAACACGACCGCCCTGCCCCGGTGCTGCATCAGCGACGGCGTCGCGGCAGAGGGCTTGAGCACCGCGCCCAGCGGCGCGAGGTTGCCCTTGAGCACCGCGATGCCGCCGGATTTCGCGAGCGCCTTTTCCACCGGCAGGATCACGTCCTCGTTCCAGTTGCGGACCTCCCGCACCTCGCCCCAGATCGTGCCGCCCGACACGGTCAGCGCCTCGCGGTGCAACAGCCCCGCCTCGCCAAGCCGCCGGATCACCACCGGCAGGCCGCCCGCGTAGAAGAACTCTTCCATCAGGTGCTTGCCCGAAGGCATCAGGTTCACCACCGTCGGCACGTCGCGGCCGCAGCGGTCCCAGTCGTCGAGCGTCAGATCGAGCCCGACCCGCCCCGCCACCGCCAGCAGGTGGATCACCGCGTTGGTCGAGCCGCCGATCGCGGCATTGGTGCGGATCGCGTTCTCGAAGGCGTCCTTCGTCATGATGTCCGAGGGCTTCAGATCGTCCTTCACCATGTCGACGATGCGCCGCCCCGTCAGATGCGCCATCACCCGGCGGCGGCTGTCCACCGCGGGGATCGCGGCGTTGCCCGACAGAGCCATGCCAAGCGCCTCGGCCATCGACGCCATGGTGCTCGCCGTGCCCATCGTGTTGCACGAGCCGGGCGAGCGCGACATCGACGCCTCGGCCTCGACGAACTCCTCCGCCGTCATCTCGCCCGCCTTCACCGCCTCGGAGAACCGCCACAGATGCGTGCCCGAGCCGACCTTCTCGCCCCGGAAATGGCCGTTGAGCATCGGCCCGCCGGACACGAGGATCGCCGGAAGATCGACCGACGCCGCGCCCATCAGGAGCGCCGGCGTGGTCTTGTCACAACCCGCGAGGAGCACCACGCCATCCATGCACTTGCCGCGGATCGCCTCCTCGACGTCCATGGCGCACAGGTTGCGATACATCATCGCCGTGGGGCGCAGGGTCGATTCCGACGGGGAGAACACCGGAAACTCGACCGGCAGACCGCCCGCCTCGTAGACGCCGAATTTCACCCGCTCCGCCAGATCGCGCAGATGCGCGTTGCACGGCGTCAACTCCGACCAGGTGTTGCAGATGCCGATCACGGGGCGGCCATCGAAGAGGTCGGCCGGGAGCCCTTGGTTCTTCATCCAGCTGCGGTGATAGATCGCATCCTTCGACGAGCCCCCGAACCATTCCTGCGAACGCAGCTTGCGGGGCCAAGGGGCGGGGGTGAAGCTCATGAAGGGCCTTTCGAAGGGTGGTGACGCGCCCTGCCCCGATCAGGGCGTCGGGCGGTTGGGTTGGCGACGGCGCGACCGGCGCGGCGTCGATCCCGAAAGCATCGCCCTCCCCAGATCGACATGTCCCCGCCTGACGACGCGCGGCGATCCTGCTTGATGAAAGGATGCATGACAAATAATGTATAAGCATGGTCACATAGCGATCCTGATATGAATACACGGCTGCTGCGACACGGTCTGAAGTTCGCGCATCTTCAGCTTCTGGCCCTTCTGGCCGAGACGGAGCGGCTCGGCGACGCCGCCGACGCGCTCGGCATCGCGCAGCCTGCCGCCTCGCGCCTGCTTTCGGAGGCCGAGCGCATCGTCGGCTGCCGTCTGCGCCTGCGCGACGGGCGCGGCATTCGCCTTACCCCCGAGGGCGAGGCCCTCGCCCGACGCGCGGCACGCATCCTGACCGAGTTGCACGACGCCGAGCGCGAGATCGGCGAGATCGGCTCCGGCCTGTCGGGCGATGTGCGGATCGGCTCGGTCACGGGACCGGCCATGGAGCGGGTGCTCCCGCTGCTGCGCAGCGCGCGCCACGCCCTGCCCAAGCTGCGCATCCATGTCGAGGTCGCCAATTCCGAGGTACTGGGCGAGGCGCTGCTCGACGGCCGGATGGACCTCGCCCTTGCGCGGCCGCCGCGCGGTCATCCCGCCGGGCTGTTCGACTTCACCCCGATCTGCGAAGAGCCTGTCGTGCTGGGGGTTCGGCCCGGGCATCCGCTGCTGTCGCGCGCGACGATCACCTATGACGATCTTCTGGCCCATGACTGGGTGCTGCCCGAGCGGGGCACCATCCTGCACGACACGGTGCAGGAACGGCTCGCCCGCCTCGGCCTGCCCGCCCCCGAGGTCAAGGTAACGACCTCCTCGTCGCTGCTGACCCTCGCGCTGGTGCAGCGCAGCGACGCGATCGCCCCCCTCGCCGTGGCGGTGGCCGAAGAGTTCGCGGGTGAGGCCTGCGCCATCCTGCCGATCGATCTGGGAATATCGGTCGCCCCCTTCGGGCTGATCACCCGCGCCGATGCCGCCCTGACCACGGGGGCACAAAAGCTGCGCGAGATGCTGATGCAGAACGCGGCGGCACCCGAGGCGATGCGTACCGCGCGCGGATAGGCGGCGTCCCGGCCCCCTGCCCGTCCCGGCCCCCTGCCCGTCCCGGCCCAATCCGAGACCACGACGGCCATTTCCGACACTGATCCGGGCGGAGCTTTGTCGCGGGATGTATCCGTCCGATGCGCTGCGACACATGGCGACAAAGCCCGCGTGGCGCGGGGGTTTGATCGCTGTCACGAAGGCCCAAGTGATCGACAGGGCGCCGATGCAGGCGCCACGTCACAGCGAAACAAGGATCGAAACCATGAAAACGACCAAACTCCTGCCGACCGCTTTCCTCGTCACCGCGCTGCTGGGCGCCGGAGCCGCCGTCGCCACCGCGCAGAACACCGCGCCGACCGACCCCGAGATCACGACCACCGAGCAGGCCGCGCCCGAACAGGGGCGCGGCGAAGAGCGCCCCGGCTTCATGGAGCGGATGCGCGGCGATCGTGATGGTGAGCGCGGCGGCAAGGGCCATGGCGAGCGCGGCGGCAAAGGCGGGCGTCACGGCGGCGGCATGATGCTGCAGCAGATCATGACCGAGGCCGACACCGATGGCGACGGCGCCCTGACCCGTGCCGAGATCGACGCCTTCCGCACCGCGCAGGTAAGCAATGTCGACACCGACGGCGACGGCGCGCTGACGATCGAAGAGTTCGAGACGCTGCACAACGACTTCATGCGCGAGCGTATGGTCGATGCCTTCCAGGCGCTCGACGCCGATGGCGATGGCGAGATCTCGACCGAGGAGCTCGACACCCGTGTGGACCGTCTCGTCGACCGGATGGACCGTAACGACGATGGCGCGATCAGCCCGGAAGATCGCCGCCGCTGATCCGCGGAGCACGATCGCCGCGCCATCATCCGGCGCGGCGACCAAAGGCGCATCGAGGGGCATCCCTTCGGTGCGCCTTCATTTATATCGGGCGATCGGTTAGGCCCGCGGTCGCAAGGCGACAACAGGAGGCGGGCCGACATGCTGCCGTGGATTCATCTCGAAACGGCGGTGGCGCCACAGGGCGACACGCTGAGGCTGTTGCGTCGGGGCGAGGAGTTTTCGATCCGCCTCGGTGACGGGAACGAGCTGATGAGCAGCCGCCTGAGCGGTTCCGAGGAGGCGCTGGCCACCCTTGCCTTCGAGCGGCTGTCTGACCGGACCGCGCCGCGCGTCCTGATCGGCGGTCTCGGCATGGGCTTCACCCTGCGCGCCGCCCAAGGGGTGGCACCGCCGGACGCCCGGTTCGTCGTCTCGGAGATCGTGCCCGAGCTTGTCGATTGGGCGACGCGGTACATGGGCCCGGTCTTCGGTGACTGCCTGTCCGACCCACGCGTCGAGGTCCGCATCGACGATGTCGGCGAACAGATCCGCGCCGCCTCGGCCGGCTATGACGCGATCTTGCTCGATGTCGACAACGGCCCAGACGGGCTGACGCGCGAGGGCAACGACGCGCTTTACGGCGAGGCCGGGCTGCGCGCGGCCAAGCGGGCGCTCAGGCCCGGCGGCGTCCTCGCCATCTGGTCGGCCGCCGATGATCCCCGGTTCACACGGCGGCTCGGAAACTGCGGCTTCAAGGTGCAGGCGCAGGGCGTGCGCGCCGGTCGCACCAAGCGCGGCGCGCGGCACATGATCTGGCTCGCCACCCGCCCGGCGGGCTGATCCCGAACCGCGACCCGAGAGCGCGATTGCCGCCGTCCGGTGGAAATTGCCAATTGGCAATCGGCGAATTTCAGAGCGGGTTGGCCTCGGCGAAACGCCGGAAATAGGCAAGGAACGCGCGGTCGGGATCGTCCGCCGGGTCCTTGCCCTGCGACCAGTCCCGCCATTGGCCTTCTATGTTGTAGATATCGTAGCCCGGAAACCGCAGCCGCGCCGTTTCGTAGGTTTCCGTGCGCAGAGCGACCCCCTTGCGGTCGAGCCAGGCGGGCCGGGCGCGCGGCTCGGCGCGCGCGGATGCGGGTGCGGGTGCGGGGCGGGGTGTCTCGGGGGCGCTGTCCTCGGCGGAACGGGCCCGGCGGCCGGTGCTGGCAAAGCTCAGGGCGCGCTCGGCCTTGCCGGTCGCGTCGCCATCCTTGCGCCACCATTTCAGCTCCACATGGGTCACGCTGCGCCCGGTCTTGATCGGCGCGATCTCCACCATGTAATCCGACAGCGCGCAGACCTCGGCCACCGCCGGGTCGATCGCGCGCAGCCGCAGGTTCGACCACGAAGTCAGCTTGCCGCGCGGCACGCCCAACACCCCGCGCAGCCCGTCGAGGGTGAAGGTCTCGGACGACTTCCAGCGCAGGTTGCCGCGCTTTTGCACCATCTCGTAGAGGGTCAGCGCGTATTTCGACGACAGCGCGAACATCACCTCGCGTTGCAGCCGCGCGAATACGGTGGAGTTGCCGATCACCTTGCGCAGCCGCGCCGGGATCTCGTATTCGAACAGCCCGTCGCCGCGCGCCATCTCGACGTTGCCGCCGAGAAGCTGCACCCGCTCGACCGCCGGCTTGCCGTCCCAGATCACCTCCATCTTGACGATCGCGCTCATCAGCCGTTCGATGGACTCGCCGACCCGGTCGTTGGAGTTGTGATTGCCGCGCAGGTCCAGCTTGGAGATGACATGCATCACCGGCTTGTCGATCGCCTCCCAGGCGTTTTCGAGGAGCTGGTTGTAGATCCGCCGGTCAGCAAGCGTCAGGGGCGTCACCTCGACCAGATCGACAAGCTCGCCCGGCTTGATCAGGGTGTCGGCGCTGGGTCGGGCGTCGACCGTGCGATAGGAGGGCTTGGGCAACTTGGCCATGTGGGCGACCGCTCGGATTACCTGTTTCGCTTACTTATGTATGCCCGCGATTGTAAGTCAATCGCTCTCTCCCGATCTGGGGCAAACCCGATACGTAAGGCTTCAGGCAACGCGCGGTGCAGCAGGCGAATCGCAGCACCCTTGAAAACAGGGCTTTGCGGGGCGCGATGATTCTTCCACAGGGCCGCACCCCAAACGTAAGACTTCGCTGTCCCGAAACGTATCGCCAGCCATCCCGAAACGTATCGCCAGCTATCCCCAAAAGTAGGCCAAACCATCCCGAGACGTAAGCCAAAGGGCCTCGGGAGCCTTGCTCCGCAGGGGCGGGGCCGCCATGAACAGAGAACCCTAGAATCCAGAACAGGGTTTTTGGATTCGGTTTTAGGGGGGAAGAGTGCCTTTCGACCCCGTCATGCTACAAATCGGGAGGGGCAGGGCCGAAGCGGCGCGGATATTACCGCACCCTCGGTCCCAGCGGCGCCAAGTGCGGTTTTCGGGACACCCTGCGCGGAGGTTCGGTCTTTGGGACAGGGCAGGGCCCGGAACCGCACTTTACCTCGGCGCGCGAGACAGGCACTTTCCATGAAAAATCGGGGACAGAGAGACCGTGGCAGAGCCAGAGACCCATCCCATCGGCTTGGACGAGATCGACGCGCTGGCCAGCCGCGCCGGGCGGGTGATCGAAAAGCTGCGCGCGCGGGTGTTCTCGCCCGGCACCAGCAAGAGCCTCGATCTGCGCTTCAACGTGCGCAGCGCCGCCGAGATGTGCGGCCGCACCGAAAAGGCGCTGCGCGATGCCGAGGCCGACGGGCGTCTGCCCGAGCCCGAGAAGGACCCCGACACGGGGCGGCGCACCGGCTATTCGCTGGCCGAGGTGAACCGCATGCGCGAGGTCTTCGGCACGCTGCCGCGCCGCGCGCCCACCGATCCGGCCACGGTGCTCGCGGTCCAGAACTTCAAGGGCGGCGTCGGCAAGTCGACCGTGGTGGTGCATCTCGCGCAGTATCTCGCGCTCAAGGGTTACCGCGTCTGCGTCGTCGATTGCGACAGCCAGGCCTCGACCACCAGCGTCTTCGGCCTCAACCCCGACGTCGATGTCGACGAGGAGGAGGACACGCTCTACCCGTTCTTTCGCCATGGCGGCCCGACCAGCCTGCATTACGCGCTACGCGCCACCTACTGGCCCGGCATCGCGCTGATCCCGGCCAATCTCGGGCTCTATGACGCGGAATACGAATTCGCGGCGCGGATGGTGCGCGAACAGGATTTCGTTCTCGACCGGCTGCGCGCGGGGATCGCGTCGATCTCGGACCAGTTCGACGTGATCCTGCTCGACCCGCCGCCGGCGCTCGGGATGATCTCGCTGTCGGTGCTGCGCGCGGCCAACGCGATCATCGTGCCGGCCCCGCCCAACAACATCGATTTCGGCTCGACCGCGCATTTTTTGCGGATGATGTCCTCGACGCTGGGCGAGCTTGCGCAACACGGGGGTGCGCGGGGCTATCATTTCGTCAAGATATTGGCGACCAAGATGAACGACCAGAAGAGCGCCCACATGGCGATCAAGCGGATGATGGACGCGGTGTTTCCGCAAGACATGCTCGGCGCCGTTCTGAAAGACAGCGCCGAGATCGACAACGCCTCGGCCAACCTGATGACGGTCTACGAGCTGACCGGCCCGGCCACGCGCAGCGAGACACACAAGCGCTGCCGGGTCTATCTCGACGCGGTGGGCCGCGAGGTCGAGACCGAGATCCGCAAGACATGGCCGAGCCATCAGGCGGCGCTGCGCAAGGAGGGTATCCTGTGAGCAAGAAGCACAACGACATCTTCGACGACGTTCTCAAGGGGCTTGACGACGGCGACGCCCCGGCCGAGGCGCCCGAGGAGGCGGCGGGCCGCGCGCAGACGCGGTTCCTCAAACGCTCCACCGCCATGTCCGAGCAGGTCACCGGCGGGCGGCAGGAAAAGGTCCTGCGCCTCGTCGATCCGGCGAGCTGCGTGATGTGGGCCGGTCACAACCGGGCCTACGACCTGCTGACGCCCGAGAACTGCGCCGACCTGATCGAGGGGATGAAGGCCCAGGGCCAGCAGGAGTTTCCGGCCATCGTGCGGCGGCTGCGTTCGGCGGGGCAGGGGACGGGGCCGGAGTTCGAGGTGATCTGCGGCGCGCGGCGGCACTTCGCGGTGAGCTGGCTGCGCGCCAACACCTATCCGCAGTTCCGCTATCTCATCGAGGAGCGCGAGCTGACCGACGAGGAGGCGTTCCGCCTCGCCGATATCGAGAACCGCGACCGCGAGGACATCTCGGATTACGAGCGCGCCCGCGACTATGCCCGCGCGGTCGAGGCCTATTACGGCGGCCGCCAGAACCTGATGGCCGAGCGGCTTCAGGTCTCGCCGGGTTTCCTGTCGCGGTTCCTGCAACTGGCGCGGCTCGAACCCGAGATCGTCGCCGCCTTCGGCTCGATCCGCGACATCAAGGAGGTGCATGCGCGCCAGCTTCGCCCGCTCCTCGCTGATCCGGCGCTGCGCCAGGCGGTGCTGGCCGAGGCCCGCGCCATCGCGCAGGAGGAGGGGGCGCTGCCCGGACCTTCGGTGCTGTCGCGGCTGCGCGCGGCGGGCAAGCCTGCGGCGCCGCGCAAGTCCGCCGACACGGTGATCCCGCATCGCGAGGGCGACGTGCGGATCAAGAAGACCGGCAAGGGCTTTGCCATGGAATTCCCCGGCCATCTGTCGGATGCGGCCCTGCGGGCGGCGCTCGAAAGCTTTCTGAAGCTGCGCAGATCGCGCTGATTGCCAATTGGCAATTGCGCTGGCGAGCGGCTCGGCAGGCGTGGAAATGTTTCCGTAATGTTCTTGCGGGATAGATTCCTCAGCGCGCTGCCTCGATGATCTCGGCCAGGACCGAGATCGACAACACGCGGGGATCGCGGGTGCCGGGGATCAGCCCGATCGGCCCGCGAACCCGGTCGATCGCGGGTTTGGCGACGCCGCGATCTTGCAGCCCCTCGCAACGGCGCGCATGCGCGGTGCGGCTGCCCTGCGCGCCGATCCAGAAGGCGTCGCTGTCGAGGGCCGCGGTCAGGATATCCAGCTCGCGCTCGTGGTCGTGAAAGAACAGCACCACCGCCGAGCGCGGGTCGAGCTCTTCGGGTCGGGCGCGGTCGGGCCGGGCGACGGGATAGCCCGCGGCGGCGGCGAGCATGGCAAACCCGTCGGCCTCGGGACCCTCGCCGAAGACCACCATGCGCGGATCGGGGCGCAGGCGCAGATCCGGCAGGCCGGGCAGGGCGAGCGTCGTTTCGCGCCGATCGTCGATCCGCTCAAGCGTGGCGCGCAGCGGCGCGGGATCGCGGATCGGCAGCAGCGTGACCTCGATGCCGCTGCCGCAGGGCAGCCGGATATCGACGAAGGACGACCCCTTGCCGTAGAGGAGCGTGCGGGGGGCGTCGGTCTCGGCCACCTGTTGCGCGTGCAGCGCGAGGTCGCCCTCGATGCAGCCCGATGACAGGCCTCCCACCGGGTCGGCGGATGTCGGGAAGGCCATGAGCGCGCCCAAGGGCCGGTAGAACGCGCCGTCGATCCCGGTGATCATCGCGATCACCCCGCCCGCCGGTGCAAGCGCCTCGAGCATCGGACGCGCCTCGGAGGCCGAAAGGAGCGGCCCCGTCGAAACGGCATGGGCGGGAAACCGGGAGGTCTGGTTCAAGGCGCGCTCCTGCCCGCTGATGCGAGCGGCTCGGAAGGGGGACGGCGGCGGGCAGGGCCCGCCACCGGTCGAGTCAGTTCGCGGTTTCGGTTTCCGTCTCGGCGTCCATATCCGCTTCGGTCTCGGTCTCGGTCTCGGTCTCGGTCGTCATATCACCGGTTTCCGTTTCCATCCCGGTTTCCATCCCGGTCGCGGCATCCCCGGATGCGGCACCGTCCTCGGCCTCGTCGCCGGTTTCCTCACCGGTCTCGTCGCCGGTTTCCTCACCAGCTTCGAAATCGGGGCTGAAACTCACCAGATAGGCGGTGATGTCATGGGCCGTCTGCTCGTCGCGCACCTTGTAGGCCATCTTGCTGCGGGCGCGCGGATCGTCGAGCGCTTCGCGCAGGAAGCCGGTCGGGTCCTGAAGATAGGCCACGGTGTTGTCGACGCCCCAGACCATGCCTTCGATGTCGTCGCTCATGGGCGCGGTGCCGGTCGGGTCCTCGGCGGGGTCCATCTCGCCATAGGCGATGATCGCGTCGCTGTAGCGGAAATCCTCGACCGCGCCGGGGGTGCGTCCGATGACTCCGTGCAGGTTCGGGCCGATCTTGCCGTTGCGCCCGGCAAGAACCTCGCCCGCGTCATTGGCGATGACGTGGCACGACACGCATTGGCGGGCGAACTGCGCCTCGCCCTCGGCGGCGTCGCCGGTGATGTCCTGCGCCATGGCCGCGCTTCCCAGAAGGGCCGTGAATGCCGTGAGGGTGAGGGTCTTCATCGGGATGTCCTTTCGAGGTTTCGACGCGGGACCGGGCAGGAGCAAAGCGCCGCCCCGCTGCGCCGGATCAGGGCCAAAAGCCTTGAGCGCCCGACCCGGTTCCAAGAATGCCGCAACGACAGACAAGAAATTGCGGCGCAATCGGGCGCTCGGCATGGACTTTGCCTGCCTTCGCGCCAGTTAGATCAGCCGAAACCGCGCAGTGGCGGGCGTCTCTCGTTTCCGCTTTCCGCGCGGCCCCGGCTCAAAAAGGAGGCCCTCATGGTCAAACTCATGGTCAACGGCGTCGAACGCGCCTTCGACGGCGACGAGGATACACCGCTCCTGTGGTACCTGCGCGACGAGCTGGGGCTGACGGGCACGAAATACGGCTGCGGCATCGCCGCCTGCGGTGCCTGCACCGTGCATATCGACGGCGCGCCGTCCTTTGCCTGCATCACCCCGGTCGGCGTGCTCGAAGGCGCGCAGGTCAAGACCATCGAGGGGCTGTCCGAAAAGGGCGACCACCCGGTTCAGGAGGCGTGGCGCGATCTCAACGTCGCACAATGCGGCTATTGCCAGGCCGGTCAGATCATGCAGGCCGCCGCCCTCGTCGATCAATACGACACCGTGACCGATGATGACATCGACGCGGTGATGAGCGCCAACATCTGTCGCTGCGGCACCTATCCGCGCATTCGCGCGGCGATCAAGCAGGCGGCGGGTCAGCAGGCCTCGGGAGCCGCGATGGATGCGGACGTTCAGGAAGCGGAGCAGAAGTGATGCGTAACGGGTCGATCATCAATGTGAGCCGCCGCGCGCTTCTGGGCGGCATCGGGGCGGGGGGCTTCGTCCTCGCCGTCGGTCTGCCGCGTCCGAGCCGGGCGCAGGAGGAAGAGCCGGAATTCGGGCGCGACGCCATGCCCAATGGCTGGCGCGACGATCCCAACATCTTCATCGCCATCGCGCCCGACGGCATCGTCACCGTGACCTGCCACCGCTCCGAGATGGGGCAGGGCGTGCGCACCTCGATCGCCATGGTCGTGGCCGACGAGCTTGGCGCCGAATGGGAGAACGTGCGCGTCGATCAGGCGCCGGGTCTCGAAGAGAAATACGGCAACCAGGACACCGACGGCTCGCGCAGCCTGCGGCACTTCTTCATGCCGATGCGCCGCGCCGGGGCCGCCGCGCGCACCATGCTCGAACAGGCCGCCGCCGACCAATGGGGCGTCGATGTCTCGGAGGTGAAGGCCGAAGGTCACAAGGTCGGGCATGCCGGGTCCGGCAAATCGCTGGGCTATGGCGAGCTGGCCGCCGCCGCGATGGATCTCGAGGTGCCCGCGCGCGACAGTCTCGTGCTCAAGGACCCGTCCGAGTTCCGCTATATCGGCACGTCCAAGATCGGCCTCGTCGACAACATGGATATCACCACCGGCAGCACGACCTACGGGATCGACGTGAAGCGCGACGGCATGCTCTATGCCGTGGTCGCGCGTCCGCCGGTCTATGGCGGCCGGGTAGCGAGCTATGACGACAGCGCGGCGCTGGCGATCGAGGGCGTCGAAAAGGTCGTGAAGATCGACGCCTCCGATTTCCCGACCGAGTTCGCGCCGCTGGGTGGCGTCGCGGTGATCGCGAAGAACACCTATCTCGCCATGAAGGGGCGCGACGCGCTCACCATCGAGTGGGACGAAGGGCCGAACGCCGATTACGACAGCGCCGCCTACCACGAGGAGCTGACGCAGGCGGCCGCCTCCCGCGAGGGCAAGGTGATCCGCGACGAGGGCGATTTCGACGGCGCGATCGGTTCGGCCGATCAGGTGGTCGATGCGGAATACTACATCCCGCACCTAGCGCAGGCGCCGATGGAGCCGCCCGCCGCCGTGGTCGAGATCAAGGATGGCCGCGCCGAGGCCTGGGCCTGCACGCAGGCGCCGCAGGTGACGCGGCTTCGTCTGGCCGAACGGCTCGGCCTCGCCGAGGAGAACGTGACCGTCAACGTGACGCTTCTGGGCGGCGGCTTCGGGCGCAAGTCCAAGCCCGACTTCGTGCTCGAGGCGGGCATCCTGAGCCAGGCCATGGACGGCGCGCCGGTCAAGCTCACCTGGTCCCGCGAGGACGACATCCAGCACGGCTACTACCACACCGTGTCGGTCGAGAAGATGCAGGCCGGTCTCGACGCGGACGGCAAGCCCACCGCATGGCTGCACCGCACCGCCGCGCCGACCATCGGTTCGATCTTCGCGCCCGATCCGATGCAGAAGCTGCCTTTCGAGCTTGGCATGGGTCTTCTCAACATGCCGCTGGCGATCGAGAACATCCGCGCCGAGAACCCGCAGGCGGCGGCGCATGTGCGCATCGGCTGGTATCGCTCGGTGTCGAACATCCCGCATGCCTTCGCGATCCAGTCCTTCGTCTCGGAACTGGCCCATGCGGCGGGGCGCGATCCCAAGGACTACCTGCTCGAGGTGATCGGCCCGGCGCGCCAGATCGATCCGACCAATCAGGGCGACGTGTGGAACTATGGCGAGAATCCCGACGCCTATCCGATCGACACCGGCCGCATGGCGGCGGTGGTCGAAGCGGCGGCCGAGGGCATCGAATGGGGCCGTGACATGCAAGAGGGGCGGGGCCTCGGCATCGCCGGGCATTACAGCTTCGTCAGCTATGTCGCCGTGGCCGCCGAGGTCGAGGTGGTGGACGGTCAGGTCGTCGTGCCGCGCGTGTCGATCGCCATCGATTGCGGCGCCAACGTCAACCCCGACCGGATCCGCAGCCAGATGGAGGGCGCGGTGATCATGGGCGTGGGACAGGCGCTGATGACCGAGGTCACCTTTGCCGATGGCCGCGCCCAGCAGGCCAACTTCGACACCTATCTGGTGCCGCGCATGGACGCCGCGCCCAAGCGGATCGACGTGCATATCGTCGGCTCCGACGCCGCCTATGACCGCCCGCTCGGCGGTGTCGGCGAACCGGGCCTGCCGCCGGTCGTTCCGGCCATCACCAACGCGATCTTCGCGGCGACCGGTCAGCGTATCCGGCAGCTTCCGATCGCCGATCAACTGCGCAGCTGAGGGAACCCGAGATGAACAGGACGAAGATCACCGTGGCGGCGCTGGCCGCCAGCCTGCTGGCGGGCCCCGCGCTCGCGCATGATTGCACGGGCCGGATCGACGAGTTCGAGCGCCTGCTCGACACCGCGGCCGAGCAGGCGATCTCCGCCTCCTCGGGCGGTCAGGCCGTCGCCGGCGCGCGCGAGGCGCAGGCGATCGAGGACACCGAGCGCAGCGACGTCGTGCCGGTGCAGGAGACCGAGGAAGAGGTCGAGGCCGTCGAGGACGCCGACGAGGCCGGCAATGGCGGCGAAAAGGTCATTGAGGCTCGCGCCGCGCTTCAGCAGGCGCGCGAGCTGGCCGAAGAGGGCGACGACGCGGCCTGCGCCGAGGCCGTCGACGAGGTCATCCTGACCCTGCTCGAAAACTGAGCCGCGGGCGCGTCGCCGGGCCGGGGTTGTCCCCGGTCCGGCGACGCGCCGTCGGCATCCATCGCGACCCCCATGTTCGGGGCCGCGGCACCGCCTGCGTATTGACAGGCGTCGTGCGAATGCGCCGTTGCGGACGGCCCGGCTTGTCACTGACATGGGGATGACCACCATGACGCGAGACTTTCATGCACAGCGACATCCTCCGCCTCGGCCTGATCGGCGACAACATCCGCGCCTCGCGCTCACCCTTGCTGCACCGCGTCGCGGGCGAGATGCTGGGCCTGCTCACCACCTATGACAGCCTGATCCCCGCCGATCTGGGGCAGGGCTTCGACGCGGTCTTTGCCGAGTGCGCGCGCCGCTATCGCGGCATCAACGTCACCTATCCCTACAAGGAGATCGCGGCGCGCAAGGTCGCGGTCGAGGACCCGTTGGTGCGCGGCATCGGCGCGGTCAACACGGTGCTGTTCGAGGCGGACGGCCCCAAGGGGCACAACACCGACTACACCGGGTTTCGCGCGGCCTATGCGCGGCTGCGCAGCGCGGCCCGCCCCGGCACGGTGCTGATGATCGGCACCGGCGGGGTCGGGCGCGCGGTGGGTTTCGGCCTCGCGGGGGAGGGGGCTGCGGCGTTGCGGCTGGTCGATCGCGATCCGGCCAAGGCCGAGGCGCTGGCCGCAGCCCTACATGCCGCGGCCCCCGGGATGAGGGTCGAGGTGCATGCCGACGCCGCCGCCGCCGCCATCGGGGCCGACGGGCTGATCAACTGCACCCCGCTCGGCATGGAGGGGCATCCCGGCACGCCGCTTGCGCGCGCGGCGATGGCGGGGGCGGGCTGGGCCTTCGACGCGGTCTATACGCCGGAGCAGACCCGGTTTCTCACCGAGGCCGGGGCCGAAGGGCTGCAGATCCTCTCGGGCTGGGAGCTCTATTTCCATCAGGGCGTCCATGCCTCGCGCCTCTTCACCGGTCGAAGCCTCGACGAGGACGCCCTGCGCGCCCGTCTCAGGGACGGGTGAGCGCCGCGGGGCTTGGGCCGAGGTCAGCCCATGTCGGCGATGGCAGCGCGCAGCGCTTGCGCCGTGCCGCCATCGCCCATCGAATGGCCCGCATCGGGGACGTCGACGATGCGGGCGGCATCCCAGCGCCGCGCCAGCGCGTGGGCGGTGGCGGGCGGGCAGAGCAGGTCGTAGCGGGCCTGCACGATGACGCCGGGAATGCCGCGCAGCCGGTCGGCGCGAGACAGCAGCGGCGCGTCGAGAAAGCAGTCGTTGCGAAAGTAATGCGCCTCCATGAAGGGGGTGGCGGGCAGGCCGCGGGCGGGATCGCCGAGGACGGCAAGATCGAGCCGCGTGGCGGCGGGGCGGATCTGCGACAGGATGCGTTCGGTGTCGTGCCATGCCCATGCGGCGGCGCGATGACGCGCGGGGTCGGGATCGAGGATGCGCGCCCAGTAGGCGCCCAGCGGATCGGCGCGCTCGGACGGGGTCAGGAGCGACACGAAATCCTCCCACAGGCCGGGATGAAAGCGCGGCAGCGTGTCGAGGAACACGGTTTCGAGCTCGGCCCGCGTGCCGAGGAACACCGAGCGCAGCACGAGGCCGCGCACGCGGTCGGGATGCGCCTGCGCATAGGCCAGCGCTAGCGTCGCGCCCCATGATCCGCCCACCACCAGCCAGCGGTCGATGCCGAAATGCCGACGCAGGCGTTCGATGTCGGCCACCAGATGCGCGGTGGTGTTGGCGTCGCGGCCGCGCCGGGGCGCAGACCGGCCCGCGCCGCGCTGATCGAACATGAGAAGGCGAGTGCGGGGGCCGAACAGCGCGCGATGCGCGGGCTGGCAGCCGCTGCCGGGGCCGCCATGCAGGAACACCGCCCGAGGCGCGTCCTCGGGGCCGGTCAGCTCGGCATAGATCTCGTGCCCGTCGGTCATCGCGACATGGCCCGCGAAGGCCGGATCAGCCCGCGTCATCGGCCGGTTCCGTCACTGGTTCAAGTGTGCCGCCGGCGAAGTTGCGATAGGTGAAGCGGTCGCTGCCCGCCGCGCTGTCGCGCAGCGCCGCGGCGAAGATCTCCTCGTGGCGCGGCGACAGGGCGCAGGCGGGGTCGGTCGCCCCCGCCTCGCCGGTCAGCGCGAAGGCCTGACAGCGGCAGCCGCCATAATCCTCCTCCTTGTGGGCGCAGCCCCGGCAGGGTTCCGGCATCCAGTCGGTGCCGCGATAGAGGTTGAGCGCGTGCGAATGCTCCCAGATCCACGCGAGGGGGCGGTCGCGCACGCTGTCGAAGTCGAGCGCGGTGATCGTCTCGGCGGCGTGGCAGGGCAGCACCTTGCCCGAGGGCGAGATGTTGAAGAACTGCCGCCCCCAGCCGCCCATGCATTTCTTGGGGCGCGCGGCGTAGTAGTCGGGCTCGACATAGTCGATGACGAGGCGCGGCCCGAGCCGCGCGCGCGCCGCCTCGACCACGGCGCTCGCCGTCTCGATCTGCGCCAGCGTCGGCATCAGGGCGGCGCGGTTCCTGAGCGCCCAGCCGTAATACTGCACGTTGGCGACCTCGAGCCGGGCCGCGTCGAGCGCGACCGCCATCTCGATGATCTCGGGCAGCTGGTGCAGGTTCTGGCGGTGCATCACCGCGTTGACGGTGAGCGGCAGGTCCAGATCGCGCACCCAAGTGGCCGCTTCCAGCTTCCTGGCATGGCCCTTGCGATAGCCGCCGATGCGGTTGCCCAGACCCTCCTCGCTCGATTGAAAGCTGATCTGCACATGATCGAGACCGGCCTCGGCCAGAGCCGCAAGACGTTCGCGCGTCAGGGTCACGGCGGAGGTGATGAGGTTGGTATAAAGACCGACCTCGGCGGCGCGGGCGACGAGGCGTTCGAGATCGCGCCGCACCAAGGGTTCGCCGCCCGAGAAATGCACCTGAAGAACCCCGAGATCGGCAAGCTCGCCCAGCACCCGCAACCAGTCCTCGGTGGAAAGCTCGGCCTGCGCGCGCTCCATCTCGACCGGGTTGGAGCAGTAGGGGCATTGCAGCGGGCAGCGATGAGTGATCTCGGCCAGCACCGCCACGGGGATGCCGAAGCGGGCGGTGGCGGCGGGCGACAGCCCGCCCATGGTGTCGCCGTCCATCATGACGCCTCGCTCATGTCGCGCAAAAACCCCTTGGCCGCGAGATCGTCGAGCATCGCGGCGATGTCGGTCAGGATCGCCGCCCGAGGCGCGTCGTAGCGGCGCGCGAGGGCGGCGGCGATCTCGTCCAGCGTCGTTGCCCCATCGCAGAGCTTCAGCACCTCGACCGCCGTCTCGTCGGGCACCAGCACGCGTTCGGGGGCGAGCAGCACCCAGATGCCGCGCGCGCGGTCGTGCCTGAGCTTTACGAAGCGGGGCAGGGCGGGGCGGCTTTGGGGCCCCAGAGCGGCCCGCGCCTCGCTCATGCCGCCCCCTCCGGCCGGAACGCGCCGGGCGGAGGGTGGCCGGTGACATAGGCGTGGTAAAGCGCGTCGAGCTGCACCCAGAGCACGTCGGTCTTGAAGATCAGCGCCTCGCAGACCAGAGCGCGCGCTTCGGGCGTGCGGGCATGGGTCTTGACGTAGTCGAGGGCGAAGCCCGCGTCGCGCGGCGCCTGCCCGAGACGGCGCTGGAAATAGGTCATGATGCCGGGGTGGATGAAGTCGTAATGCTCCAGCATCCCCGAGATGCGCCGTTCGTGCAGGCTCGGGGCGAAAAGCTCGGTCAGCGAGGAAGCGATCGCTTCGAGCGGCGAGCGGGTGCCGACGAAGCTGACATAGGCGTCGACCGCAAAGCGGGTGGCGGGCAGGATGCCGCGCGCCGAGGTGACATAGCCCTCGTCGAGGCCGAGACCGGTGGTCAGCGCCAGCCAGCGGTCGAGGCCGCCCTCGTCGCCGGGCGAGCCGTCGTGATCCTCGATCCGGTGGCGCCATTCCATCCGGGTCTCGCGGTCGCGAAACCGCGACAGCACCATCGCGTCCTTGATCGGGATCGAGGACTGGTAATACCAGCGGTTCAGCGCCCAGGCCTGCACCTGTCCCAGATCGAGCCGCCCGCCATGCAGCATGTCGTGGAACGGGTGCAGATCGTGGTAACGCGCGGCCCCGATGGCGCGCAGCCGCCGCTCCAGCGCCGCGGCGCTTTCCAGCGGCTCCTCCGTATAGGCAAAGGAGCTGTCGAAGCTCATTTCGGTCATGGGAAGATCTCCTCACCGGCGCGGGGCACCCGCCATCCCGCCGCCTCGGCCTCGGCCCTCTCGGCGCTGTGCGGGCGCAGCAGCGGGTTCGAGTTGTTGATATGCACGAAGAGCTTTCGCGCGATGCCCAGATCGGCGAGGCGGGCGATCGCGCCGTCGGGCCCCGAGACCGAGATATGGCCCATGCGCCGCCCGGTCTTGTGGTGCAGCCCCTGCTCGATCAGTTCGTCGTCGCGCCACAGCGTGCCGTCGAACAGCACCATCGCCGCACCGCGCAGCCGTTCAGCCAGATCCGGAGTGACGCGGCCGCAGGCGGCGATGATGAAGACCTTTGGCCCGCCATCGGTGGTGCCGACGCGCAGGCCCAGAGTGTCGCCGGGGCGCTCCGCGTCGGGCTCCGCCTCGCCTTCGAGATACCATGCGGGCTTGCCCGGCACTTCGAAGGCCTCGACCACGAGGCCCGAGGCGCGGCCATCGGGCAGGCGCGGCTCGAACGGGGCGTCGGGCGCGATCTCGCGGCGGGCGACGAGGTCGGGATGCAGCACGCCGAACAGGCTGTTCTCGGCCAAGACCCCGAGCACGCGGGCGTGGCCATAGATGGTCAGGGGCGTGCCCTCGCGCAGCGACAGCAGCCCCGCCACCGCGTCGACCTCGCCATTGGTGAGGATCACGCCCGCGACCGGGCTGTCGCGCAGCCGCCCCGCGCGCGGGTGCAGGCAGGGCGTGGCGTTGATCTGCTGGCGGATGTCGGGCGAGGCGTTGACCAGGAACCAGTTGTCGCCATCGGCGCTGATCGCGATGCCGGCCTGACCCTGCTGGGTTTCGGGTGCGGCGCGCGCGGCGCGGCAGCCCTCGCAATTGCAGTTCCATTGCGGGAATCCCCCGCCCGCCGCGGCGCCGAGAACGACGATCCTGAGCATCAGGGGCCTCCCTTGGGCCGTGGCGGGCGGGGCGCGGTCGTCACGACCGCTTGGCGCAGGCGTACATGTTGATTTCCATGCCGACTTCGACTTCGACGATGACGGGGGCCTTCCAGGTCATTGGTCACTCCTAGCGTTGCGATCCGCCGGCGGGACCGGCGGCGGGCGGCGATGGCCCGTGACGCCGAGCCTAGCAGCGGCGACGGGGCGTCAGTATTGGCGGAAGGTCGTAGAGACGGCGCGATCCGTCGCGCCCATCGTGCCATGCCGTCGCGGGTTTCTGGCGGGGTGTCTGGCCGGGTCTCTCGAAAATCTTGAAGGACCGTCTCGCGCTGCGTGGTTTCGCACGGGGCGCGGCGCGCTATGCTCGGGGCCGGACAACAGGGGGGCCTCGCGATGGGCGGGTATCTGACGACGCATGTTCTGGACACGGCGCGGGGCTGCCCGGCGGCGGGGCTCGGGGTCGAGCTGGCGCGGATCGACGAGGCGGGGCGCAAGGTGCTGCGCCGCCTTGTCACCAATGCCGACGGGCGCACCGACACGCCGATCCTGCCCGAGGCCGAGTTCGCGAGCGGCACCTACGAGCTGGTCTTCGCGGTGGGCGATTATCTCGACGCCTGCGGTGTCGACAGCAGCAGCCCGCGGTTCCTCGACCTCGTGCCGCTGCGCTTCGGCCTGTCGGAGGCCAAGCACTACCACGTGCCGCTTCTGGTCTCGCCCTTCGGCTATTCGACCTATCGCGGCAGCTGAAACCTGCGGGCCCGACCGCCCGCCAGACCCCGACCGGCCCAGCCGATGGAGAGAGCCATGACCACGCCCAGCTATTTCGCCCAGACGGGAGGCCACCCCGAGCAGACCGCGCTGATGACCGGGCGCGCGGTCTTTACCGAGGCCTATGCGGTGCTGCCGGCGGGCACGATGCGCGACATCACCACGAGCTTTCTGCCCCTGTGGGAGGGCACGCGGCTTTGGGTCATCGCGCGGCCGCTTTCGGGCTTTGCCGAGACCTTCTCGCAATACGTGATGGAGGTGCAGCCCGGCGGCGGTGCCGCGCGCGGCGAGACGGCGGCGGGGGTCGAGGGGGTGATCTTCGTCACCGAGGGCGCGCTCGAGATCGAGATCGACGGCGCGCGCCACGAGATGGGGCCGGGCGGCTATGCCTATCTGCCCGCCGACATGGGTTGGAGCCTGCGCGCCACGGGGGGTGGCCCGGCGCGGTTCCACTGGATCCGCAAGCTCTATGAGCCGGTCGAGGGGCTGGACCGGCCCGACCCGATCGTCACCTCGGACGCGCGGGTGACGCCGACCGAGATGCCGGGCACCGAAGGCCGCTGGGCCACGACGCGCTTCGTCGATCCGTCCGACATGCGCCACGACATGCATGTCACCATCGTCACCTTCCAGCCCGGCGGGGTGATCCCCTTCGAGGAGACGCATGTGATGGAGCACGGGCTCTACGTGCTCGAGGGCAAGGCGGTCTACAAGCTCAACCGCGACTGGGTCGAGGTCGAGGCGGGCGATTTCATGTGGCTGCGCGCCTTCTGCCCGCAGGCCTGCTACGCGGGCGGGCCGGGGCCGTTCCGCTATCTGCTCTACAAGGACGTGAACCGCCACGCCGCCTTTCCGGCGCGGCGCTGAGGCGTCAGCCGGGCTCGGAGGCCGCGGCCTCCGCCATCGCCGCCTCCTGACGGGCCGAGATCTCGCGCCGGATCTCGCGGCGCAGCTCGGCAGCGCGCAGGCGCTTGCGCTCCAGCGCGTCGCCCGGCTCCCATGGCGGCACCGGGACCGGGCGGCCCCGCTCATCGACCGCGACCATGGTGAAATAGCACGAATTGGTGTGCCGCCGCGTGCCGCGCCGGATGTTCTCGGCCTCGACCCGGATGCCGATCTCCATCGAGGTGCGGCCCGTGTGGTTCACATGCGAGCGGAAGGTCACCAGCTCGCCGACATGGATCGGTTCCTTGAAGGTGACCTGATCGACCGAGAGCGTCACCGCGTATTCGCCCGAGTAGCGCGAGGCGCAGGAGAACGCGACGCGGTCGAGCAGCGCCAGAAGCGCGCCGCCATGCACCTTGCCGCTGAAATTCGCCATGTCCGGCGTCATCAGCACCGTCATTTCCAGACCGCTGCGATCCATGCCCCTATTCCCTTGCCTGCCGTCCCGACGCCGCCCCGACATCAGGGGGCGGTTCAGCCTAGCGCGACCGCCGCGCCGCGCCAATCGGCGATGCGGCGCGGGGCAGGGGGGCAGCGTGTCGGCGTGATCCCGCGCCCCTGTCCATGCCGTTGTCCGCGCCCTTGTCATACCGGCGCGGGAGGCGGCATCGGCTGTTGACAAGCACGGGGCTGAAGGGCCTATCATCTCAACATGCAAGACGAGGTTTCGAATAATGAAACCCGTGATCCGTGACGGGAGCCGCGACGGGAGCCGTGCCATGAGCAGCCATCACCGGCCTCCCTTTGGCCCCGCCACGCGGCCACTCGCGGCCTTCACTCACACCACATGGGGAAACGCGGGCGCGTGCCCTTCCCCGACAGGCGGACCGACATGACCGAACTCACCCGCACATTGGGCTGTTGCTACTACCCCGAACACTGGCCGCGCGCGATCTGGGCCGAGGATGCGCGCCGCATGGCCGAGACCGGGCTGACCTGGGTGCGGATCGGCGAGTTCGCATGGGGGCGGCTGGAGCCCGGCCCCGGCGATCTGCGCTTCGACTGGCTCGACGAGGCGATCTGGACGCTGGGCGAGGCGGGGCTGAAGGTGGTGCTGGGCACGCCGACGGCGACGCCGCCGCGCTGGGTTCTCGACCGGCATCCCGACATGCTCGCGGTCGATGCGCAGGGCCGTCCGCGCAAGTTCGGCTCGCGCCGTCATTACTGCTTCAGCCATGAAGGTTTCGCCGCCGAGAGCGACCGCATCGTCACGCTTCTGGCCGAGAGATACGGGCGCAACGAACATGTCGCGGCGTGGCAGACCGACAATGAATATGGCTGCCACGACACGACGATCTCCTATTCCGACGCCGCGCGGCGCGCCTTTCAACGCTGGCTGCGCGGGCGGTATCCGGGTGCCGGCAATGATGGCGACATCGACGCGCTCAACGCCGCGTGGGGCAACGTGTTCTGGTCGATGGACTACCGCGACTTCGACGAGATCGACCTGCCCAACCTCACCGTGACCGAACCCAACCCGGCCCATGCGCTGGCCTTCCGGCGGTTTTCCTCCGATCAGGTCGTGGCCTTCAACCGCCGGCAGGTGGAGATCATCCGCGCCCATTCCAAGGCGCCGATCACCCACAACTACATGGGTCGGGTCACCGATTTCGACCATTTCGCCGTTGGCGAGGATCTCGATTTCGCGTCGTGGGACAGCTATCCCTTGGGCTTTCTCGAAGACCGCGCCGGGGCCGACGCGGAAACCCAGCGGTCCTATGCGCGGCAGGGCGATCCGGATTTTCAGGCGCTGCATCACGATCTCTACCGCGCCGTGGGGCGGGGCCGGATGTGGGTGATGGAGCAGCAGCCGGGGCCGGTGAACTGGGCCCCGCACAACCCCGCGCCGCATCCCGGCATGGTCCGGCTCTGGAGCTGGGAGGCCTTTGCCCATGGCGCGGAATGCGTCAGCTATTTCCGCTGGCGGCAGGCCCCCTTCGCCCAGGAGCAGCTGCATTCGGGCCTGCTGCGCCCCGACAGCCAGCCCGCGCCGGGGCTGGAGGAGGCGCGTCAGGTCGCGCGCGAGATCGCGCAGGCCCCCGCCGTCGCCAACGCCGCCTCCGAGGTGGCGATCCTGTTCGATTACGACGCCGATGCCGCCTGGGCGGTGCAGCCGCACGGGCAGGGGCTGAGCTATTTCGGCCTCGTGCTCGATCTTTACAAGGCGATGCGCGGCCTTGGCCTGTCGATCGACATCCTGCCCGCCACCTGCCGCGACTTCTCGGGCTACCGGCTCATCGCCGCGCCGGGGCTGATGCATATGAGCCATGCGTTGAAGCAGGCGTTGGCCCATGCCGAGGCCGAAGTGCTGATCGGGCCGCGATCGGGGGCGCGCGACGGCGAGTTCTCGATCCCGCTGCCGCTGCCGCCCGCGATGCCGGGGCTGGACGTGGTGGTGAGCCATGTCGAAAGCCTGCGCCCCGACAGCCCCGAGCCTCTCGATCAGGGCGGGGCCTTCATCCTCTACCGCGAGGCGATCGAGGGCGCGGCCAAGGTGGTCGAGCGGACCGCCTCGGGGGCGCCGGCGGTGATGCGCGAGGGGCGGCTGACCTATCTGGGCGGCTGGCCCGACAAGGCGGCCGCGCGGCGCGTCGTCTCGGCGCTCTGCACACGGGCGGGGCTCGACGTGGTCGAGCTTCCCGAAGGGGTGCGCCGCCGCGACACCGGGACGGAGCGGTTCTGGTTCAACCATGCGACCGAAGCGGCGCGCGTCGAGGGGCTGGACCTGCCGTCGCTGTCGGTGACGCGGATCGCGCGAGACGGCTAGAGCCGCGGCGCGATCCGTTCGGCGGCGTCGAGAAGCGCCGCGTCGCGAAACCCGGGCGCGGTGAGCATCAGCCCCGCGCCGGGCGTGGCCTTGATCGGAAGCGAGATCGAACAGCCGTCGATCACGTTGGCCAGCGAGGTGTTGCGCAGCGCCAGCAGGTTCAACCGATCGAAGGCGGCGGGAGCGTCGAAGGCCGAAAGCTGCGGCGGCAGGATCGCCACCGTGGGCAGCACGATGCCCGCCTCTCCCAGCTCGTCGCGGGCTTGGGCCGCGATGGAGGCGCGCTGCGCGAGGCTCTTGGCATAGGTGACGGCATCGACCTCGTCGGCGCGGTCCATGCGCGCCCTGACCCTCGGGTCGATGAGATCGGGCGACGTCTCGTAGGGTCCGGCGTGATGCACGCGGCTCTCCACCGCCGCGAACTGCCAGATCGGCAGCCTTGCATAATCGGCGAGAAAGCCCGGGTCGCGGCGCTCGATCCCGAAGCCCAGATCGGCGAGGATCGCGAGGCAGGCCTCGAAGGCGCGGGCGACCTGCGGGTCGAGATCGGTCATGCCGAAGCTCTTGGGCACGATGAGGCGGCGCAAGGGCGCGGCTTGCGCGACGGGTTGCATGGCGGGGGTCGCCAGCACCTCCTGCGCGCGCCTGAGCGTCGCCACGTCGCGCGCCATCGCCCCGACGCTGTCGAGCGTGTGCGACAGCGCAGCGGCCCCTTGGTCCGGGATGGTGGCCGCCGTCGGCTTCATCCCCACGACGCCGCAGAAGGCCGCCGGGATGCGCAGCGAGCCGCCGGTATCGGTGCCGAGCGCGATGTCGATCTGCCCCGAGGCCAGCGCCGCCGCGCCGCCGGAGGTCGAGCCTCCCGCGATCGCGCCGTGGACGATGGGCGACATCGGCGTGCCGAAATGCGGGTTCAGCCCGAGGCCGGAATAGGCGAACTCGGTCATGTTGGTGTGGCCCAGCAGCTCGGCCCCGGCGGCGCGCAGGCGGGCCACGGCCTCGGCGTCACGGGTGGCGGCGGGCTGTGCGGCGCGAGCGTGCGAGCCCGCGCGCGTCACGTATCCCGCCACGTCGAACAAATCCTTCACGCCGACCCGCAGCCCCGACAGCGGCCCTTGGGGCGTCGGGGCGGGCGCGAAGTCTTGGGTGAAGTTCGGGGGCAGGTACGCGCTCACAGGGGACTCCTTTGACATCGATGGGTCGCGGCGAGGTCGGACGGGCCTCGGCCGGTCTTTGTGGCGTTTCAGCCCGCCTGCCGCGCCAGCTGGCAGATGTGGCGCACGGCAGCGGCGTAGCCTTCGAGGCCCAAGCCCGCGATCACGCCGTCGGCGCGAAGCGAGACGTAGGAATGATGGCGGAAGGCCTCGCGCTTGTGGACCTGGCTGATATGCACCTCGATCACTGGCGGATCATAGGCGTTGAGCGCGTCGAGGATCGCGATCGAGGTGTGGGTGAAGGCGCCGGGGTTGATGACGATGCCGCAGGAGGTCTCGCGCGCCTCGTGGATCCAGTCGATGATCTGGCCCTCGTGGTTCGATTGCAGCAGCCGGATCTCGAAGCCCTCGCCCGCCACCGCCTCGCACAGCGCCGCCACGTCCTGAAGCGTCTCGTGGCCGTAGATCTCGGGCTGGCGCTTGCCCAGAAGGTTCAGGTTCGGGCCGTTGAGCACGTAGATCGTCTTCATGGGGTCTCCTGTCGGATCGGCGCCGTCATGCTGCGACATGGCGGGGTGGGGCGGGGCAGGGCGGGGCGGGGTGGAACCCGCGCGCCCATCTCTAGCGGAACTGCCGCCCGGATGTGGAGTGGTAAACGCCCGCGCCGCCCGATCGGAGCGGGCCGGGCACCTGTCTCAGTCATAGCCCAGAAGATCCCCGGTCAGCCGCACGAAACAGCGCAGCCCGGTTTCGATCAGCGCGTCGGGAAAGTCGTAAACGGGCTTGTGCAGGGCGGGCCGGTCCAACCCCGCGCCCAGCAGCATCAGCGCCGATGTCGCGCCGATCCCGAAGCGGCCGAAATCCTCGGAGGCGCGCATCGGCTGGCCTTGGGGGCCATGCGGTATGGCCTCGGCTTCGAGCGCGGCGGCGAGGCGGGCCACCGCCTCGGGCGCGTTCTCGCAATGGGCGACCACGTCATGATGCGTGATCTCGATCCCGAGGCCGTGCCGCTCCCTTAGAAGCGCATCGGGGCGCGCGGCCTTGATCCGTGCTGCGACCCGCGCCGCCGTCGCGGCCTCGTGCCCCGACACCTCCGGATGCCGATGCAGCTCGCGCCGCCACGAGACGAGATCGGCGAGGGCCGCCGCGTCGAGCCGTGGCATGTCGCTGTGGTCCGGCATGGGTTCCTCCTCGCGCCTGTCGTCCTTCCGGTGTTCCAGTTCGGGGACTGTGAGGTCAAGCGGGGGGAGGGGATTATGCCTAGGACGAGCGATGGTTGAACCGTTGATCCGCAATGGTGTCAGAGTAAGGGCGCTCGTGGCCAGCATCGGGCTTGCAGGCGTGAAACGTGGCCCTGCGAGGCCGGTGCGTCAGGTCAGGATGTCGCGCAGTGTGGCCGGGGGCACGGAATGTTCGCGCAGGTCGAGCGCGCTGTGCAGATCGACAAGGTGGCTGTGCATGAGCTCGGCCGCCCGAGCGCCCTGTCCCGCCGCCACCGCCTCGATCAGCGCATGATGGGCATGTCTTTCGCAAAGCGCGCTCTGGCGCCGCCAATAGAGCGCGATGACTAGGGACGAGCGCGCGACAAGCTCCTCGACGAAGCCCGCCACGATCGTCTGGTCGGCGATCCGTGCCAGATCGATGTGAAACCGGCCCGACAAGTGAAGCGCCCGGCCGTTGTCTCCGGCCTCGATGGCTGCGTGCTCGGCCATGATATGGGCTCGTAGCTGGTCGATGTCTTGCGGCTCGGCACGTTCGGCGGCGCTCTGCGCGGTACGTGGCTCCAGCAAGGCGCGCGCCTCGAACACCTCTCGCGCCTCGCGTGGCGAGGGAGAAGCGACGAAGGCCCCGCGATTGCGCCGGATCGTCACCAGACGCTGATGCGACAAGGTTTGCAGCGCCGCCCTAACGACGGTTCGCGAGACACCGTAGATCGCGCCGATCTCGTCTTCGCCCAGCTTGGCCCCCGGCCCGAGCCGATGCTCATGGATCGCGCGGGACAACCCGTCGGCAATCATCTCGGCGCTGGTGGGCTCGATGCGGCTGGTCCGGGTCATGGCGGCACTCCTCGGCACCGGTCTGCCACAAGGGGCGCCACTCGCCCAGAGCGCGATATACGATTCGATCAGCGTATGGATTGTATACGATGTGATGCTCAGAATGCCGCCAATCCGTATCATCGGTGCCCGAATAAACGCCAAAGCCCGGCGTTTCGGCGGGGCTGCGGTCCCCCGCGCTTGTCCGCCCGAGGCCCGCTGTGACGCAGTCGGGGGACACAAGAAGGAGCCCGCCCATGCAGCCGCACGAGCTCGAACTGATATCCCTCACCAAGCGCTACGGCAAAGCGCTGGCCGTCGATGCGATCGACTACCGCTTTGGCGCGGGGGTCTATGCCTGCCTGCTCGGCCCTTCCGGCTGCGGCAAATCCTCGACCCTGCGGATGATCGCGGGACATGAAAGCGTGAGCGAGGGCTCGATCGTGCTTGATGGGCGCGACGTGTCCCGCCTGCCCCCCGCACGTCGCGGCACGGCGATGATGTTCCAGAGTTACGCGTTGTTTCCGCATCTGTCGGTGCGCGACAACGTCGCCTTCAGCCTGCGCATGAAGGGCGTGGACAAGGCCGAGCGCCATGCCCGCGCGATGGAGATGCTGGAACTGGTCGACATGAAGGACCACGCCGATCGCCGCCCCGCGCAGCTTTCGGGTGGTCAGCAGCAGCGCGTGGCGCTGGCCCGCGCGCTGATCACCCGGCCGCAGGTGCTCTTGCTCGACGAGCCGCTCTCGGCGCTCGATCCGTTTCTGCGCATCCGCATGCGGGCCGAGCTGAAGCGGCTTCAGCGTGAGCTGGGCATCACCTTCATCCACGTCACCCACGGGCAGGACGAGGCCTTGGCGCTGGCCGACGAGATCATCGTGATGAACGCCGGCCGGATCGAACAGGCGGGGCCCGCGCGCGAAGTCTGGTCGCGGCCCGCCACCGGCTTCGTCGCCCGCTTCATCGGGGGCCACAACGTCCTCGATGCGCCCGGCGGCATCGTCGCCGTGCGTGCCGATGCGATCCGGCTCGCCACCCCTGGCGCGGCCGCCTTCACCGGGCACGTGACCGGTGTCGAATATCAGGGCGCGCATGTCGCGCTCACGGCGCAGGCCGACGGACAGGCGGTCACCGCGCTTCTGCCCGAGGCTGCCTTCTTCGATGCCCCCATCGCGCCGGGCGCGGCGGTGGGGCTGACCTGGGACGCCGCCAGCGCCCACCCGATCCGCGCCTGACACACCAGAACAACCGGGACACTGACATGACCAAGAGCCTCAGCCGCCGCGCGCTTCTCAGGAACGCCGCCGCCGCCACCGCCGCATCGACGCTCGGCGCGCCGATGATCTGGGCGCAGAACATCAAGGACATCACGCTGCGCCAGTTCGGCACCGGCGTGTCGAACCTCAACGCCGTCGCCGACAAGGTGAAGGAGGATCTCGGTTTCACGCTCGAGATGACCGCGCTCGACAGCGACAGCGTCACCCAGCGCGCCGCGACCCAGCCCGACAGCTTCGACATTGCCGACATCGAATACTGGATCTGCAAGAAGGTCTGGCCCACCGGCAACCTGCAGGCGATGGATGTGAGCCGGATCGCGAATTACGACAAGATCGTCGGCATCTTCAAGGACGGCAAGCTCGGCCCCGACAGCGAGATCGCCCAAGGCACCGCGCCGCATAGCGTGGGCTTCATCGAAGAGCCCGGCGCCACGGGCTTTGCCGCCGAGCAGACCAACTGGATGACGCTGATCCCGACGATCTACAACGCCGACACGCTGGGCATCCGCCCCGACCTGATCGGCCGCCCCGTCGAGAGCTGGGCCGAGCTTTTGAACCCCGAGTTCAAGGGCCGCGCCTCGATCCTCGACATCTCCTCGATCGGCATCATGGACATGGCCATGGTCTGCGAAGCGATGGGCGAGATCGCCTATGGCAACAAGGGCAACATGACCCGCGAGGAGATCGACAAGACCATCGCGATCTTCTCGGAGGCCAAGCGCAACGGGCAGTTCCGCGCCTTCTGGAAGAGCTTCGACGAAAGCGTGAACCTGATGGCCTCGGGAGAGGTGGTGATCCAATCGATGTGGTCGCCCGCCATCACCGCCGTCAAGACCCGCGGCATCGATTGCGTCTATCAGCCCTTGAAGGAGGGCTACCGCAGCTGGGGCGGCGGCATCGGCCTGTCCAGCTCGCTGTCGGGGATCGAGCTCGACGCGGCCTACGACTATATCAACTGGTATCTCGACGGCTGGGTCGGCGGCTACCTGATGCGGCAGGGGTATTACTCGGCGGTGCCTGAAACCTCCAAGGCCCACATGTCCGAAAACGAATGGGGCTACTGGTTCGAGGGAGAGCCCGCGACCGATGTGATCACCAGCCCCACCGGCGACGTGCTGGCGCAGGCCGGTGACGTGCGCGATGGCGGCAGCTTCGAGGAGCGCATGGGCCGGGTCGCCTGCTGGAACTCGGTGATGGACGAGAACCAGTACATGAACCGCAAGTGGAACGAATTCATCGCCGCCTGACGTCCCCGCGCGGGCGCATCGATCGCGCCCGCGCCCTTCCCCAAACAGGAGCAGTCCATGACCGACGCCGCTTTGGCCGATCCGGCCCCCGCCCGCGTGCGAGGGGCCATGAAACACACGCGCGAATGGTCGCGCTTGATGGCCTATGCGCAGGCCGCGCCGCTCGCGCTGATCCTGCTGGTCTTTCTCGTCCTGCCGATCATGGTGATCGTCACGGTGAGCTTCTGGGAGGCGACCGAATTCTCGATCATCCCGGCGTTCTCCCTCGAGAATTACGCCTACCTGTTCTCCTCCGAAGTGGTGGGGCGGGTGTTTCTCGCCACCTTCCGCTATGCGGCGATCACGTGGGCGCTGACGCTGGCCATCGGCTTTACGGTGGCGTGGTTTCTAGCCTTTCACATTCGCAGCCTGACTTGGCAGATCGCACTGTTTCTGCTCTGCACCATCCCTTTCTGGACCTCGAACATCATCCGCATGATCTCGTGGATTCCGTTTCTGGGCCGCGAAGGGATCGCCAATTCGGCGCTCATGTCGTGGGGGGTGATCGACCAGCCGCTCGATTGGCTGCTGTTCTCGGACTTCTCGGTGATCCTCGCTTTCGTGCATCTCTACACGTTGTTCATGGTGGTGCCGATCTTCAACTCGATGATGCGCATCGACCGCGCTCTGCTCGAGGCGGCGCATGACGCCGGGGCATCCGGCGCGCAGGTGATGTGGAACGTGGTCATCCCGCTGTGCAAGCCCGGCATCATGATCGGCACGATTTTCGTGCTGACGCTGGTGATGGGCGATTTCATCACCGTGCGCTTCATGTCGGGCAGCCAGTCGGCCAATGTCGGCCGCCTCATCTCCAATGACATCGCGCTTCTGGCCTATCCGTCTGCGGCGGCCACGGCGGTGGTGCTGCTGGCCTCGGTGCTCTTGGTGATCGGGCTGCTGATGCGCTTCGTCGATATCCGCAAGGAGCTTTGACATGACCTCCCGCCCGCGCAGCTTCTACGTCCTCTCGGCCTTCTTCGCGCTTTTCGTGCTGTTCCTCTACGGCCCTGTCGCCACCATCGGCATCCTGTCGTTTCAGGGGCCGGGCGGCGGCCTTACATTCCCGATGCGCGGCACCTCGCTGCACTGGTTTCGCGAGCTTTTTGCGCAGCAGGCGGTGGGCGACATCTGGGGCAGCTTTCGCCGCAGCCTCGCGCTTGGGCTGTTGGTCATGGCGGTGACGGTCATGGTCTCGACGCTGGCGGGTCTGGCGTTCCGCAAGCGGTTTCGCGGCGCGGGCGCGCTATTCTACCTCGCCGTCGCCTCGCTGGTGGTGCCCTCGATCCTCGTGTCGCTCGGCGTCGGGCTGATGTTCGATCAGGCCGGTCTCAAGGTGCATTGGGCGACCTCGGGCTTCGGCGCGCAGCTCACCTGGACGTTGCCCTTCGGCCTGTTGATCATGTTCGCGGTGTTCAACCGTTTCGATCCCTCCTTCGAGGAAGCGGCGCGCGATCAGGGTGCGAGCGCGTGGCAGGGCTTTGCGCATGTGGTGCTGCCGATCATCGCGCCGTCGCTGATCGGCGTGGCCCTGTTCGGCTTCACGCTCTCCTACGATGAATTCGCCCGCACGCTGCTGACCGCGGGCAGCCGCAACACCCTGCCGCTCGAGGTGTTCGGCATGACCACCAACGTCACCACGCCGGTGCTCTACGCGCTCGGCACGCTGACGACGCTGTTCTCGCTCGCCATCATCGGGGCCTGTCTCGCGGGGCTATGGGTCTTTGGGCGCCGGGGCCGCGGATGAGCATCGTCGTGATCAACCCCAATGCCACCATCTCGATGACGCGGGCCGCGCTCGAAGCCGCGCGCCGCGCGGTGCCGGGGGTCGTCTTCGAGGGCTGGACATCGCATGACGGCCCGCCGGTCATCGAGGGGCCGGAGGATGGCGCGGCCTGCGTGCCGCCCCTCCTGCGGCTGGTGGAGCGCGCGTCCGAGCAGGGTGCAGAGGCGATCATCATCGCCTGCTTCGACGATACCGGGCTGCGGAAGGCGCGCACCCTTGCCCGCTGTCCGGTGATCGGCATTGGCCAGGCGGCGTTTCATACGGCGGCCCTGATCGCGGACAGGACGGCCGTGGTGACGACCGTTCGGGCGGCGGTGCCGGTGATCGAGGCGAATATCGCGGCCTTCGGGCTCGATCGGGCCGTCGGCCCGGTTCGCGCCAGTGGCATCCGCGTCGCCGATCTGGAGCATGATCCGCATGCGGCACTTTCAATATTGAGCATCGAGATCGACCGCGCCGTCAGCGAAGGCGCCGACGCGGTGATCCTCGGCTGCGCCGGCATGGTCGGCGTGATCGACGCCCTGCGCGCCCGGTCGCCGGTGCCGTTGGTCGAGGGTGTCGAGGCGGCAGCGCGGCTGGCGCATGCCTGCATAGCATTGAGATCGCCGTCCTGCCCTGCGGACCAAATCGGCTCAGGATCATAAAACGGTCGTTTGGAAACACCGGCAATGGTCACATTGCCCATACCGAACGGATGGAGGAGGGGAGATGGCGGACCCAGATCCCCTTGCCCATAAGGCCGCAGACTGAAACCTGCGATTTCGTTCCGATCTGGCGCAGGCCCGGATTGGACAGGATCACCCTTCCAGATTCCTCCACTGAGGGCCTGCTGAAACGCGTTTGCGATCCATCTAGACAATTGAAAATAAGCCGTTCCATCCTCAGATAGACCGGAAAATATTTGGATTTGGCAGGGGCTTGCCGGATGACATTCAACGATCCAGAAAGCGCTCGTAGCGCCGTGTCCACATTTCTGCGGGCCGAAGTGCTGGCTGCGCGGCTCGAAGCCATGGCCCGCGTAGAGCCGGAGGTCGGTAACCTCTGGCGCTCGGAACTCGCGTTGGCGGAGGCGGTTGCAAGCGCAGGGCTCGAGGGCATCCGGATCTCCGAGGGCGACCTGCTGCCGCGTGTCGCGCAGAATGGGCGGCAGGACGCAGATCCGACCGGAGCGGAGCTGGCGCTGAGCCTGATCCGCGTGCTGAAGGCGCCGGGCAATCCGCTGCTGCGCCCGGTCGAGACCGTGCGGCGCTTCGAGTGGACCGCGGGCACTGGCATGGGGCCGGGCCTTGACCCGGACGAGGAGCCAGAGGGGCATCGGCTGACCGATGCAGAGATCGAGGGCATCTTCGCAAGGCTGGCTGCTGGCGACATGCCGATCCTGACTGCGGCGCGGGCGGCGGCCGCCTACGCGGCGCTGTCGCAGCGCGCCAACCCCATCGTCGAACGGCTGATCTTCATGGCGGTCGACAGCAGCCTGCGTGGCCGCGCCGCGCGCGGGACTGGTTCTGAGGACACCCTGCGGGGACTGTCAGGCCGGGTCAATGCGCACTGGGTTTCGGCACCCGCGCTCGCCCTGAGCCACAGGCGCTTCCTGCCTTGGTCACCTGGCAGCGAGACCGGGCTCATGGATCTCGGCACCGGTCTGGCGCGGGTCTCCGAGGCGGAGATCGGGCGTTTCGCGCTCTCACGCGACTGGTTGCGGCGCGGGAGAGAGGCGGCACAGGGCAGAGGTGGGCGATCACGCATGGCCGACGCCGTCCATGCCTTCGGCACCGCGCCGGTGTTGAGCTCGGCGCTGCTCGCCGAGACGATCGGCGTGTCGATCCGCACCGCGCTGACGATCCTGGACGAGATGACGGATCTCGGCCTCCTGAAAGAGATCACCGGCCGCCGGACAGCGCGGATTTGGGCGGTGCCAAGTTTGGGCGCACGCCTCGCGGCCCGCCCACCCCGACGACCCGGCATGCGGGCCCGCGCCGTCATGCCGCCGGCCGAGATGCACGAAACGGCACGCAGCCGCAGCCGGGAGCAGAAAGAGGCATCGGCGCAGGCGATGGCGCACGCTTTCGCGGATCTCGAAACGGCGCTCGACCAAGCGAACGCGCTGCTGATCGGCTTGCGAGGGGAACCGTCGAGTTAGGTCGGCGCGGCGCCAGATATCCGAGGGGCCTTGATCAGATCAGCACGGTATACTGCCCACTGCGCGTCATGTGACCGCTTCGCATGCCAATCTCCTCGATGTCCCGCGTTCCGGACGAAGCGGGTCGGCAGGTGGCGCGGGGAGGCGTTCGGCGTGGTGGTGGTTGGCGAGACCATGGCCCGGATCCGGGTGTGCGGATTGTAGCGGCCGTGCGCCGGGCACCGATGGACTGCGGGCTGCGAGCGTAGCCGGGGAGGGGCGGGGGCAATGCGCTGGTCATGATGGGCCCTAGACCCGACCATGTGCAGGATGTCGTGGGGCCATCCGAAGGCGAGACTGCCGGTGAACATGACGACCCTGCCGAGATATGAAGCGCTTTGGTCTGCAACCACAAGCGTCGCCTCGACAAGGTCACCGGCATCATGGCAGCGGGCACAACGGTCTGGTCTGCGCCTCGAGCGAGCGTCTAAATGGCATCAAGGGTAACGACGGTGGTACCAGTCTGAAGGGTATCGACAATCTGGACGGTGCTGGCAGAGCAGCAAAGGTTTTGATCGGATCGACCCTGCTCAAGGCCCTTTTTCTGGCCTTCACCTATATTGTCGGGGTGGAAATCCGCATTGTTCACTTTTCAGGCAAACGCTTTTTCCGGTCCACTCGTTGGAAACACCTGCTCATAGGCACTGTTCGCGAGGCCCCCGATCCATCGGCGGCTCCCCTCTGTGGGGCCGATTTGGGCCCTTACCCCCTTTGTTGTTCAGTCAAAACACCTGTTATCCATATTTTTACCCTATTATCCACGAGAAAAAGCAGGAGGCGCGCCAAATCTGGGTGAGACAGTTTCGCGGGACCTGTCGGATTTCAACCGCCCCGCCACAGCCAGTTCAATCGCGCCTCTCGGGAAACGAGTT